>NZ_CP129137.1:900000-1105000 GCF_030406905.1 Streptomyces sp. HUAS CB01 | reverse complement strand
ATGCTCGTTTCGCGCAGCAGGACGGAAAGACCCCGGGACCTTTACTACAGTTTGATATTGGTGTTCGGTTCGGCTTGTGTAGGATAGGTGGGAGACTGTGAAGCTTGGACGCCAGTTCAGGTGGAGTCGTCGTTGAAATACCACTCTGGTCGTGCTGGATGTCTAACCTGGGTCCGTGATCCGGATCAGGGACAGTGTCTGATGGGTAGTTTAACTGGGGCGGTTGCCTCCTAAAGGGTAACGGAGGCGCCCAAAGGTTCCCTCAGCCTGGTTGGCAATCAGGTGTTGAGTGTAAGTGCACAAGGGAGCTTGACTGTGAGACCGACGGGTCGAGCAGGGACGAAAGTCGGGACTAGTGATCCGGCGGTGGCTTGTGGAAGCGCCGTCGCTCAACGGATAAAAGGTACCCCGGGGATAACAGGCTGATCTTCCCCAAGAGTCCATATCGACGGGATGGTTTGGCACCTCGATGTCGGCTCGTCGCATCCTGGGGCTGGAGTCGGTCCCAAGGGTTGGGCTGTTCGCCCATTAAAGCGGTACGCGAGCTGGGTTTAGAACGTCGTGAGACAGTTCGGTCCCTATCCGCTGTGCGCGTAGGAGTCTTGAGAAGGGCTGTCCCTAGTACGAGAGGACCGGGACGGACGAACCTCTGGTGTGCCAGTTGTCCTGCCAAGGGCATGGCTGGTTGGCTACGTTCGGGAGGGATAACCGCTGAAAGCATCTAAGCGGGAAGCCTGCTTCGAGATGAGGACTCCCACCCACTTGATGGGGTAAGGCTCCCAGTAGACGACTGGGTTGATAGGCCGGATATGGAAGCCAGGTGACTGGTGGAGTTGACCGGTACTAATAGGCCGAGGGCTTGTCCTCAGTTGCTCGCGTCCACTGTGTTAGTTCTGAAGTAACGAACATGCCGAGACCACGTGGTGGTCGGCCGGTTCGACATCTTCATAGTGTTTCGGTGGTCATAGCGTTAGGGAAACGCCCGGTTACATTCCGAACCCGGAAGCTAAGCCTTTCAGCGCCGATGGTACTGCAGGGGGGACCCTGTGGGAGAGTAGGACACCGCCGAACTATTGTTGAGGGAAAGCCCCGGACCGTGACGGTCCGGGGCTTTTCCGCGTTGTGGGCCGGTTATGGGAGACATGATCGTCAGTACCCCTGTGTATCCGGCTCGTCCTGCTGAAGGTAAGGTCAGGGGGCATCGTTGGTACGTTCGGCAGGAGGCCGCCGGGTGGAGGTCCAGGAGACCCGTGTTCAGACCGACCGGGTACTCACCATCCCCAACATCCTCAGCATGGCCCGCCTGCTCGGCGTGCCGCTGTTCCTGTGGCTGATCCTCCTGCCCGAGTTCGGCGGACCGAACGCGGACCTCTGGGCGCTGCTCGTGCTGGCGCTCAGCGGCGTCAGCGACTATCTCGACGGGAAGCTCGCCCGCCGCTGGAACCAGATCAGCAGCCTGGGCCGCATCCTCGACCCCGCCGCTGACCGTCTCTACATCCTTTCCACCCTCGTGGGCCTGACCTGGCGGGGCATCCTCCCCCTTTGGTTGACCGCGGCACTTCTGGCGCGGGACCTGATGCTCCTCGTGATGGTGGGAATCCTGCGCCGGCACGGCTATCCGCCTCCCCAGGTGAACTTTCTGGGCAAGGCGGCTACCTTCAACTTGATGTACGCGTTCCCGCTCCTGCTGCTCAGCGACGGAAACGGGTGGCTTGCGTCACTCGCCGAAGTTTTCGGATGGGCGTTCGCAGGATGGGGTACAAGTCTGTACTGGTGGGCAGGGATCCTCTATGTGGTCCAGGTCCGCCGACTCGTCAAAGCTGACGCCGTGGCCGATTGAGCCGTATGCACATACCAGTGCAGAGTCCCCCCGGTCCGCATGAGAACTGGAGAGGGGCCTGCCCGGACGGGTGAAGTCGGCTGGACCGTCGTCTCTTCAAGGAGGACGCTTCCGACATGAAGGCCGTCGTGATGGCTGGTGGCGAAGGAACACGACTTCGCCCCATGACCTCGAGCATGCCCAAGCCACTGCTGCCGGTGGTCAACAGGCCGATCATGGAGCATGTGCTGCGCCTGCTCAAGCGGCACGGGCTCAATGAGACGGTCGTAACCGTCCAGTTCCTCGCTTCCCTCGTCAAAAACTACTTCGGCGACGGTGAAGAGCTGGGGATGGAGCTCACCTACGCGCATGAGGAAAAGCCACTCGGTACTGCGGGCAGCGTGAAGAACGCGGAAGAGGCGCTGAAGGACGACGCTTTTCTCGTCATTTCCGGAGACGCGCTCACCGACTTCGACCTGTCGGATCTCATCCGGTTCCACAAGGAGAAGGGTGCACTGGTCACGGTGTGCCTGACCCGGGTGCCGAATCCTCTTGAATTCGGCATCACGATCGTGGACGAACAGGGCAAGGTCGAGCGGTTCCTGGAGAAGCCCACCTGGGGCCAGGTCTTCTCGGACACCGTGAACACCGGCATCTATGTCATGGAGCCGGAGGTCTTCGACTACGTCGAGCCCGATGTATCCGTGGACTGGTCCGGTGATGTCTTCCCGCAGCTGATGAAGGAAGGCAAGCCGATCTACGGCTACATCGCCGAGGGCTACTGGGAGGACGTCGGCACCCACGAGAGCTATGTGAAGGCCCAGGCCGACGTCCTCGAGGGCAAGGTCGACGTGGAGATCGACGGCTTCGAGATCTCGCCCGGGGTCTGGGTGGCGGAGGGCGCCGAGGTCCATCCGGACGCGGTGCTGCGGGGCCCCCTCTACGTGGGTGACTACGCCAAGGTCGAAGCGGACGTCGAAATCCGCGAGCACACCGTGGTCGGGTCCAACGTCGTCGTGAAATCAGGCGCGTTCCTGCACCGGGCCGTCATCCACGACAACGTCTACATCGGGCCGCACAGCAATCTGCGCGGCTGCGTCATCGGCAAGAACACCGACATCATGCGCGCCGTGCGGATCGAGGACGGCGCGGTCATCGGTGACGAGTGCCTGATCGGCGAGGAGTCGATCGTCCAGGGCAACGTGCGGGTCTATCCGTTCAAGACCATCGAGGCCGGCGCGTTCGTCAACACCTCGGTGATCTGGGAATCGCGCGGTCAGGCGCATCTCTTCGGGGCCCGGGGCGTTTCCGGAATCCTGAACGTCGAGATCACACCGGAGCTCGCGGTACGGCTCGCGGGGGCCTATGCCACGACCCTGAAGAAGGGCGCGACCGTCACCACGGCCCGCGACCACTCCCGTGGCGCGCGAGCGCTGAAACGCGCGGTGATCTCCGCGCTCCAGGCCAGCGCCATCGACGTACGAGACCTGGAGAACGTCCCCCTGCCGGTCGCCCGGCAGCAGACGGCCCGGGGCAGCGCCGGCGGCATCATGATCCGCACCTCGCCGGGTGTTCCCGACTCGGTCGACATCATGTTCTTCGACGAACGCGGTGCGGACCTCTCGCAGGGCGGTCAGCGCAAGCTCGACCGTGTCTACGCACGTCAGGAGTACCGGCGTGCGTTCCCGGGTGAGATCGGAGACCTCTTCTTCCCGGCGAGCATCTACGACTCGTACACGGGCTCGCTGCTGCGCAACGTCGACACCAGCGGGATCGCCGAGGCCGGGCTCAAGGTCGTCATCGACGCATCCAACGGCAGCGCCGGTCTGGTGCTGCCTAGCCTCCTCGGCCGGCTCGGGGTGGACGCGCTGACGATCAACCCCGGGCTCGACGAGTCGCGGCCGACCGAGACGCTCGAGCAGCGCCGGCAGGGCCTGGTGCGGCTCGGCGAGATCGTGGCGTCCGCGCACGCCGCCTTCGGTGTGCGTTTCGACCCCGTCGGTGAACGGTTGTCGCTCGTGGACGAGCGGGGCCGGATCGTGGAGGACGACCGGGCGCTGCTGGTCATGCTCGACCTCGTGGCCGCGGAACGCCGCAGCGGCAAGGTGGCGCTGCCCGTGACGACGACCCGTATCGCCGAGCAGGTGGCCGCGTACCACGGTACGCAGGTGGAGTGGACGACCACGTCCCCCGACGACCTGACCCGGGTCTGCCGCGAGGAGTCCACGATCTTCGGCGGCGACGGACGCGGCGGCTTCATCATTCCGGAGTTCAGCAGCGTCTTCGACGGTCCGGCCGCCTTCGTACGGCTCCTCGGGCTGGTGGCCCGTACCCAGCTCACGCTGAGCCAGATCGACGCACGCATCCCGAGGGCCCACGTGCTCCGCAAGGACATCGCGACTCCCTGGGCGGTCAAGGGACTGGTGATGCGGCGCGTCGTCGAGGCCGCCGGCGGGCGCTCCGTGGACACCACCGACGGTGTCCGCGTGGTGGAGGCGGACGGCCGCTGGGTCCTCGTGCTGCCCGACCCGTCCGAGGCCGTCACCCATCTGTGGGCCGAGGGCCCCGACGACGCGTCCGCCCAGGCGCTCCTGGGCGAGTGGTCCACGGTCGTGGAAAGCGCAGGTGACGCCGCGAAGGAGTGACCGTGACGGTGGTCTGACGACGCTGTGCCGGGGTGCGGGACGCTCCGCATCCCGGCACAACCGTGGGGCCATTCGGCGGTAGCGGTTGCGACGTGCGACGATGTGCGGCATGCCGCAGCAGCCCGACGCTCCGAGGACCGCCTCACCGCCGCCCCGTCCCGATGCGTCCATGTCGCTGCTGAACAACGTGATGGACCACAGCCTCGACGACGGTTACGCGGAGGCGGCGGCTCGCCGGGAGGCCGAGGGCGGCCGGCTGCCCCAGACGCTGCGGGCCAAGCTGTGGCTCGCGGCCGGGCTGGTGCTGGCGGCGCTCGTGGTCACGCTGGGGGCGGCGCAGGCGCGGATATCGGCACCCGTCGTGGCGAAGGAACGCGAAGAACTCATCGACCGTATCGAGGCCGAGACGACGGCCGCGGACGAACTGGAGCAGAACGTCGACCGGCTTCGCGAGGAGGTCGGTGAGCGGCAGCGCAAGGCGCTCCAGCAGCAGGGCGGGCACCAGGGGGACCTCGTGGCCCTGCTCTCCGGAGCGACCGAGGTGACCGGCCAGGGGGTCAGGCTCGTCGTCGACGACGCCGAGGACAGCGAGGCGGACGGCGGCGGACCGCGGGACGGCGGGGGCTTCTCCGACACCGGCCGGGTGCGCGACCGCGACATGCAGCGCGTCGTCAACGGGCTGTGGGAGTCCGGCGCGGAGGCCGTCGCGATCAACGGGCAGCGGCTGACCGCCCTGTCCGCGATCAGGGCCGCGGGCGACGCCATACTCGTCGACAACAGGCCGCTGGTGCCGCCGTACACGGTGCTCGCCGTCGGCGACGGGAAGAAGCTGAGCACCGCCTTCCAGGACAGCGCGGACGGCCAGTACCTCCACGCGCTGCAGGAGAACTTCGGGATCCGGAGCAGCATCTCCGCCCAGGAGAAGGTGCGACTGCCGGCCGCACCGAGCCTGATCGTACGTACCGCAGAGCCGAGGACCGCCGGCGGCACGCCCGCCGGTCAGGGCACGGCAGACACAGGGAAGGGCACATCGTGATCGCCGTACTGGGCCTGGTCTTGGGAGTCGTGGCGGGGTTGTTGCTCCGCCCCGAGGTGCCGGCGGTCGTCGAGCCCTACCTTCCGATCGCCGTGGTCGCGGCGCTCGACGCGGTGTTCGGCGGCCTGCGGGCCATGCTCGACGGGATCTTCGTCGACAAGGTCTTCGTGGTGTCGTTCCTGTCGAACGTCGTCGTGGCCGCGCTGATCGTCTTCCTCGGTGACAAGCTCGGCGTCGGTGCGCAGCTGTCGACGGGTGTGGTGGTCGTCCTCGGTATCCGGATCTTCTCCAACGCGGCAGCGATCCGCCGCCACGTGTTCCGGGCGTGAGGCCGATGAGCGACGACGACAAGACGCTGCGCGAATCGCCCGCCCCCCAGGACGGGCAGCCGAGGACTGCGGGCGGCCGGACGCCCGACGTGACACATCCGCGGCGGCCCGACGGACCGCTGCCGGCCCCGATCGTCCCCGCCGCGCCCGGATCCCTGCCCCCCGGGCCGGGGCCGCTTCCCGCCCCGGCTCCGGCGGCGCCCAAGGGACCCGGGAAGGACGGCCCGCCGCCCGCCGCCGCCCCGCAGGTCGGCGCCGGGACGGACGGGACGGACGGGGCCGACGGGACGGAAGCGGCGGACCGTGCGGACGGACACGGCACGGACGCTCCCGAGGGAGCGGCGCCGGAAGCTGCACCGGCCGGCGACGGGCCGCAGCTGACCGGCCGGCAGCGGCTCGCGGCCGGGCTGTGGCCGCCGCGGATCTCGCGTGCCCAACTCATCGTGGCCCTCCTGCTGTTCGTCCTCGGCCTCGGTCTGGCCATCCAGGTCCAGTCGACGAGCGACAACAGCGCACTGCGCGGCGCCCGCCAGGAAGATCTCGTGCGCATCCTCGATGAACTGGATGACCGCACGAAGCGTCTGGAAGATGAGAAGCAGCAGCTCGAGGACCAGCGGACCGAGCTGGAGACCAGTTCGGACCAGGCCGAAGAGGCGCGCAAGCAGACGCAGGAAAAGGAGCGGCAGCTGGGCATCCTCGCCGGTACCGTGGCGGCACAGGGCCCGGGTATCACGCTGACCATCGGCGACGGGTCGGGAGCGGTCGAGTCGGACATGCTGCTCGACGCGATCCAGGAACTCCGCGCCGCGGGGGCCGAGGCGATCCAGGTCAACGGCGTGCGGGTCGTCGCGGACTCCTACTTCTCCGACGGCGGCGGTTCCATCGAGGTGGACGGGAAGAAGATCAGTGCCCCCTACCGCTTCAAGGTCATCGGCAAGCCGCAGGACCTCGAGCCGGCGCTGAACATTCCCGGCGGCGTGGTGCAGACCCTGGAGAAGGAGCAGGCCACCGCCTCGGTGACCCGCTCGGAGAAGATCGTCGTGGATGCCTTGCGACCCGTGGAACGGCCTGACTACGCTCGGTCGTCCTCCCAGTGAGACGAGGGCGTGCAGGGGAGGCCGGAGATGGACAAGGGGTTGCGGGGGGTCGGCGCATCGTCAGAGTGCTGCGTGGTGGAAACTGTCCGGAGGGTACGGACGTTGTGAGGATGTCCGGGTCGGCAGGTGTGTTCATTCAGGGTTCCTGCCCCACGGGCGGGTCTGTTTCGGTCAAGGGGAATCGCCCGTGAAGTTGTTTGGGAAGTTGTTCGGCAAGAGCGCACGCGAGGACAGCGGCACCGCCCGTCATCGCGCACCGCGCCATGGCCAGGAGGCGGAGCAGAGCGGCGAGCGCCCGCTCTTCCGGGACGAGGTCACCGGTGGTGACATTCCCGGCGGTCAGGGCGCGTCTGCTGTTGACCCTGCCGGTCCCGGCCGCATAGGTTTCGGGGAACCGTCAACCTCAAGTGCGGGTGGAGGGTTTACGCCCGACCCGTATGCATCCCATGCCCCCGCGGGGCAGCCGCGGCAGGAGGACCCGTCCATGCCGGTGTGTACGCGATGCGGCAACCGCAACGCAGAGACCAGCCGCTTCTGCTCCAACTGTGGCGCGCCGCTGCGGTCCGGGGCTCCGGCGGAGCGTGCTTCGGAGACGACTTCGACGATCTCCATCTCGGGGATCGAGGCCTACGAGGCGGAGGCCACGGGCCAGACGCCGATTCCGTCGCTCTCGCCCGAGGCCCAGGCGGCCGTCGACGCCCTGCCGCTCGGCTCGGCCCTGCTCGTGGTGCGCCGCGGTCCGAACGCGGGGAGCCGCTTCCTCCTCGACAGCGAGCTGACCACGGCGGGCCGCCACCCCCAGAGCGACATCTTCCTCGACGACTTCACCGTCTCCCGCCGTCATGTGGAGTTCCGCAGGGCGGCCGACGGCACCTTCACCGTGACCGATGTCGGCAGCCTCAACGGCACGTACGTCAACCGTGAGCCGATCGACTCGGTCGTCCTGGCGAACGGTGACGAAGTTCAGATCGGCAAGTACCGGCTGGTCTTCTACGCGAACCAGCGGGGCATGTGACCTCAGGGACGTCCATGCGGCGAACTCCGACGGGCGGTGCCGGCCACGGCACCGCCGGTGGCGACCGGCTGGTCAGCATCGGCTCGGTGCTGAACCAGCTTCGGGAAGAGTTTCCCGAAGTCACGATCTCCAAGATCCGGTTCCTGGAGGCCGAGGGGCTCGTCGAACCGCAACGCACTCCGTCGGGCTACCGCAAGTTCAGCCCGGACGACGTCGAGCGACTCGCGCAGGTGCTCCGCATGCAGCGGGACCACTACCTGCCCCTGAAGGTCATCCGTGAGCACCTGGACGCCCTGGCCCGGGGTGAGCGGCCGCCGCTGCCGTCCCAGGGCGGGCCGGTGGAGTCCGGCGATGCGGGCGAGTTCCCCTCCGAGAGGCCGACGGCGGTCCGCGTCGGCAGGGCGGAGCTGCTCGCAGCCGCGGAGGTGACCGAGGAGGAGCTCGACGAGTGGGAGTCCTACGGTCTGCTCACTCCTTCGGCCGACTCCGCCTATGATGCCGAGTCCGTGACGGTGGCCAAACTGATCGCGGACCTGGGCAGATTCGGTCTGGAACCGCGGCATCTTCGGGCGATGAAGGCGGCCGCCGACCGCGAGGCGGGCCTGATCGAACAAGTGGTCGCACCGCTTCGCCGGCACCGCAATCCGCAGACCAGAGCGCATGCCGAGGCGACCACCAGGGAGCTGGCGGACCTCTCCGTCAGGCTGCACTCGGCGCTGGTCCGGACGGCGCTCGGGGTGCGTCTGCCCTGAACCCCGGGGACGGCTTGCACCGATCTTGGGGGAACCCGACTACCCAAACCTGCCGGGCACGTCCTAGGGTTGCTGTGTGAACGAGCTCGACGTTGTGGGTGTCCGGGTGGAAATGCCCTCCAACCAGCCGATCGTGCTCCTGCGTGAAGTGGGAGGCGATCGGTACCTCCCCATCTGGATCGGACCGGGTGAGGCGACCGCGATCGCCTTCGCGCAGCAGGGGATGGCTCCGGCCAGGCCGCTGACCCACGACCTGTTCAAGGACGTGCTGGAGGCCGTCGGGCAGGAGCTCACCGAGGTGCGGATCACGGACCTGCGGGAGGGCGTCTTCTACGCGGAGCTGGTCTTCGCCAGCGGCGTGGAGGTGAGCGCCAGGCCGTCGGACGCCATAGCGCTGGCGCTTCGCACCGGTACGCCGATCTACGGCAGCGACGGTGTTCTGGACGACGCGGGCATCGCGATCCCGGACGAGCAGGAGGACGAGGTCGAGAAGTTCCGTGAGTTCCTCGACCAGATCTCGCCGGAGGACTTCGGCTCCAGCAGCCAGTGATCCGTCGGCCGTCGCCGGGATCCGCAGGGAGCAGCGGGGTCGCGGTGCGGGCGTGGACGGGCCGACCGCCTCGCCGAATGTTCGGCCACGTATTCCCCGAATCAGGGCACGCAAAACCACTCTCAGGGTGATTATCACTCGGCGTGCCGAGTGTGGCGATCGTTGACGCACCCCGGGCGACTCCCTACCGTCGAGGAGGCAGGTCAAGGACGGAGGTCGGCGTGAGAAGCAGCGGCGACGGTACGGCAGCGGGTTCTCACGGGCACGGTCCCGCGGAGGGCATCCCGTATCCGCTTCACGACAGTGCGCAGGCCGACGCGACGCCCGAGACCGTGGGCTACCGGGGGCCGACCGCCTGCGCGGCGGCGGGCATCACCTACCGGCAGCTCGACTACTGGGCACGCACCGGTCTGGTCGAGCCGAGTGTGCGGCCGGCCTACGGGTCGGGCACCCAGCGGCTCTACAGTTTCCGGGACGTGGTCGTCCTCAAGATCGTCAAGCGCTTCCTGGACACGGGTGTCGCCCTGCAGAACATCCGCGCGGCGGTGCAGCATCTGCGGGCCCGCGGCTTCGCGGACCTGGAGCGGATGACCCTCATGAGCGACGGGGCGACCGTCTACGAGTGCTCGTCGCCGGACGAGGTCGTGGACCTCCTCCAGGGCGGGCAGGGCGTGTTCGGGATCGCCGTCGGCGTGGTGTGGCGGGACGTCGAGGCGGCGCTGTCGCAGCTGCACGGTGAGCGCATCGACACCGGTGAGACGCTGATCGGCCACGACCCGGGTGACGAGCTGGCCAGGCGCCGCCGCGAGCGCGCCGGCTGAGTCCCCGGGCGGCTGGACCCCGGGCGGCTGGACCCCGGTTCGACTCGTACGAGCGTACGGGCGATTGTCAGTGCTGTAGGGCAGCATCGGAGCTGTGAGACCCGCGCCCACCATCCTGCATCTGGACATGGATGCGTTCTTCGCCGCAGCCGAGCAGGCGGCGAAGCCGAGTCTGCGCGGCAAGCCGGTGGTCGTGGGTGGTCTGGGGCCGCGCGGCGTGGTGGCCACCGCATCGTACGAGGCGCGCCGGTTCGGGGTGCACTCGGCGATGCCCATGGCGCAGGCGCGGAGGCTGTGCCCGAACGCCGCGTACCTGGTGCCGCGGTTCTCGCTCTACCGGACGGTCAGCGACCAGGTGATGGCGCTGCTGGGCGGGCTCTCGCCGCTGGTGGAGCCGCTGAGCCTGGACGAGGCCTTCGTGGACCTGGAGGCGGGCGGCACGGCCGACGACTCACGGTCGGCCCGGGAGGCCGGTGAGCGGCTGCGCAGGGACATTCTGAGGACCACGGGGCTCACGGGATCGGTGGGGCTCGCGGGTTCCAAGATGCTGGCGAAGATCGCCTCCGAGCAGGCGAAGCCCGACGGGCTGGTGCTCATCGAGCCGGGCACCGAGCGGGAGCTGCTGGGGCCGATGCCGGTGCGCACGCTGCCGGGGGTGGGCCCGGCGACGGGGGAGCATCTGCGGCGGGCGGGCATGACCACCGTGGCGGACCTCGCCGAGGCGGGTGAGGACGAGCTCGTACGGCTGCTGGGGAAGGCGCACGGAGGGGCGGTCTTCCGCATGGCGACGGGCCACGACGACCGGCCGGTGGTCGCCGAGCGCGACGCCAAGTCCGTGTCGGTCGAGGACACCTTCGACACGGACCTGCACGACCGGATCCGCATCCGGCTGGAGGTCGAGCGGCTGGCCGACCGCTGTGTGCGCCGGCTGAAAGCCTCCGGGCACTCGGGGCGGACGATCGTGCTGAAGGTGAGACGGTTCGACTTCTCGACGCTGACCAGGTCGGAGACGCTGCGTGGGCCCACCGACGACCCCGCGGTGGTGCGGGAGGCGGCGGCCCGGCTGCTGGAGGCGGTGGACACCACGGGCGGTGTCCGGCTGCTCGGCGTGGGCGTCAGCGGCCTCGCCGACTACACGCAGGAGGACCTGTTCGCGCAGGCCGCCGCGGGGGACCGGGACGACGGGGAGCAGGAGCCGGACCCGACCCGGGAGCCGGCGCAGGGTGGGGAGCCCCCGCGCGGGGAGGCGCCGCCGGTGACCGAGCGGCGCTGGGCCGCCGGCCAGGACGTACGGCATGCCGAGCACGGCGCCGGATGGGTCCAGGGCAGCGGGCTGGGGAGGGTCACCGTCCGCTTCGAGGAGCCGTGGTCGACCGTGCCGGGCCGGGTGCGGACGTTCGCGGTCGACGACCCGGGGCTGGAGCCCTCGGATCCGCTGCCGCTGGTGCGGCCGCCGGAGCGTCAGTCGTCGTGGCCTGCCAGCCGCCCGAAGTCGCGGTCCTTCGAGGACGCGTTGCCCGAGCCGGGGCCCTCGGCCTCGTCGCCGGGGGGCGGCGAGGTGGCCGGCCTCTCCGGCGGTGAGGGCAGATCGAGACCGTAGTGGTGGTAGAGCTGCAGTTCCTGCTCGGGGGAGAGATGGCGGCCGACGCCGAAGTCCGGTGCGTCCTTGATCAGAGCCCGTTCGAAGGGTATGTGGAGACCGTCGCCCTCGAGCTCGCTGGGTTCGAGCGGCACGAACGCGTCCCGGCTGAACAGCCCGGTCCGCACGGCCGCCCATTCGGGGACGCCCGTGGCGTCGTCGAGGTACACCTCGTCCACGGTCCCGATCTTGGTGCCGTTGCGGTCGAACGCCTTGCGGCCGATCAGGCTGCGCGGATCGATGTCGGTCTGCACGGTCCCTCCAACAGGTCGCACGGGTTCGCTGGATACTACGAAAGTGCACATCCAGGGCGTCGTCCACTCGAAGGTCCCAGGTGAGGCCACGCTGGTACGCTGGCAGCGGCTGCTGACCCCGTGCGGGAGAGTGCCCCGGTGAAAGCCGGTGCCGCCGAAGGAGCAAATCCTCCCCGGAATCTCTCAGGCCCCTGTACCGCACGGACGAGGTCACTCTGGAAAGCAGGGCGGGCGTCGGACGGCATCCGCTCTCACCGACGGTGAAAGCCGGCGTGCCCCCGGGCGCTCCGGTGAAGCTCTCAGGTTGAGATGACAGAGGGGGAGGCCGTCCGGGCACCCGCGCCGTGGTGCCCCTCGCAGGTCGTTACGACCAGGAGGCCTCCGCAATGACCGCCAACCGCATTCCGCTCTCCCAACTGGAGCGAGGCACCCCCTTCGAGCAGCGCCACATCGGCCCCGACACCGAGGCGCAGGCGAAGATGCTGGCGCAGGTCGGCTACGGCTCGCTGGACGAGCTGACCGCCGCCGCCGTGCCGGACGTGATCAAGAGCGCCGAGGCCCTGGGGCTGCCCGGCGCCCGCACCGAGGCGGAGGTGCTCGCCGAACTGCGCGGACTCGCCGACCGAAACCAAGTGCTCGCCCCGATGATCGGTCTCGGCTACCACGGGACCTTCACACCGCCGGTCATCCTGCGGAACGTGATGGAGAACCCGGCCTGGTACACGGCCTACACGCCCTACCAGCCGGAGATCTCCCAGGGCCGTCTGGAGGCGCTGCTCAACTTCCAGACCATGGTCGCCGACCTGACCGGACTGCCCACGTCCGGCGCCTCGCTGCTCGACGAGGGAACCGCCGCCGCGGAGGCCATGGCGCTGTCCCGGCGCGTCGGCAAGGTCAAGGACGGCGTCTTCCTGATCGACTCCGACGCCCTGCCGCAGACCATCGCCGTGATCGAGACCCGGGCCGAGCCGACCGGCGTCGAGGTCGTGGTGGCCGACCTCAGCGAGGGGATCCCCGCGGAGATCGCCGAGCGCGGCGTCTTCGGTGTGCTGCTCCAGTACCCCGGCGCCTCCGGTGCCGTCCGCGACATCAAGCCGGTCATCGACCGGGCCCACGAGCTCGGCGCGATCGTCACCGTGGCGGCCGATCTGCTCGCGCTGACCCTGCTCACCTCGCCCGGTGAGCTCGGCGCGGACATCGCCGTCGGCACGACCCAGCGCTTCGGCGTCCCCATGGGCTTCGGCGGCCCGCACGCCGGCTACATGGCCGTCCAGCAGAAGCACGCCCGCAGCCTGCCCGGCCGGCTGGTCGGCGTCTCCGTCGACGCCGACGGCAACAAGGCGTACCGCCTCGCCCTGCAGACGCGCGAGCAGCACATCCGCCGTGAGAAGGCCACCAGCAACATCTGCACCGCGCAGGTGCTCCTCGCCGTCATGGCCGGGATGTACGCCGTCTACCACGGCCCGGAGGGCCTGCGGACGATCGCGCGCCGCACCCACCGCTACGCCGCGATCCTCGCCGAGGGCCTGCGCGCCGGTGGTGTCGAGATCGTCCACGGCACGTTCTTCGACACGCTCACCGCGCGCGTCCCGGGCAAGGCCGCCGACGTCGTCGCCGCGGCCCGTGAGGGAGGCGTCAACCTGCACCTCGTCGACGCCGACCACGTGTCGCTCTCCTGCGACGAGACCACGCTGCGCGCCCAGGTCTCCGCCGTCTGGGCGGCGTTCGGCGTCGACGGCGACATCGAGGCGCTGGACGCGACCGTCGAGGACACGCTGCCGGCCGCGCTGCTCCGCACGGACGACGTCCTCACCCACCCGGTCTTCCACGCGCACCGCTCCGAGACCGCGATGCTCCGCTACCTGCGCCGGCTCGCCGACCGCGACTACGCGCTGGACCGGGGCATGATCCCGCTCGGCTCCTGCACGATGAAGCTGAACGCCACCACCGAGATGGAGCCGGTCACCTGGCCGGAGTTCGGCCAGATCCACCCCTTCGCCCCCGTCGAGCAGGCCGAGGGCTATCTGACCCTCATCCACGAGCTGGAGGAGCGTCTCGCCGAGGTCACCGGCTACGACAAGGTCTCCCTCCAGCCGAACGCCGGTTCGCAGGGCGAGCTGGCCGGTCTGCTCGCCGTGCGCGCGTACCACCGTGCCAACGGCGACGAGCAGCGCACCGTCTGCCTCATCCCGTCCTCCGCGCACGGCACCAACGCCGCCAGCGCCGTGATGGCCGGCATGAAGGTCGTCGTCGTCCGCACCGCCGACGACGGTGAGATCGACGTGCAGGACCTGCGCGCCAAGATCGAGCAGTACCGCGACGAGCTGGCCGTCCTGATGATCACGTACCCGTCGACGCACGGCGTGTTCGAGGAGCACGTCGCGGACATCTGCGCGCAGGTCCACGAGGCCGGCGGCCAGGTGTACGTCGACGGCGCCAACCTGAACGCGCTGGTGGGCCTCGCCAAGCCGGGCAAGTTCGGCGGCGACGTGTCGCACCTCAACCTGCACAAGACGTTCTGCATCCCGCACGGCGGCGGCGGTCCGGGTGTCGGCCCGGTGGCCGTCCGTGAGCACCTGGCCCCGTACCTGCCGAACCACCCGCTCCAGCCCACCGCCGGTCCGGAGACCGGTGTCGGCCCGATCTCCGCCGCCCCCTGGGGCTCCGCGGGTATCCTGCCGATCTCCTGGGCGTACGTCCGGCTGATGGGCGGCGAGGGCCTCAAGCGCGCCACCCAGGTCGCGGTGCTCGCGGCGAACTACATCGCCAAGCGTCTCGAGCCGCACTACCCGGTGCTGTACACCGGCCCGGCGGGCCTGGTCGCGCACGAGTGCATCGTCGACCTGCGGCCGCTGGCGAAGGCGACCGGCGTGAGCGTCGACGACATCGCCAAGCGCCTCATCGACTACGGGTTCCACGCGCCGACGATGTCCTTCCCGGTGGCGGGCACGCTGATGATCGAGCCCACCGAGAGCGAGGACCTCACCGAGATCGACCGTTTCTGCGACGCGATGATCGCCATCCGCGCGGAGATCGAGAAGGTCGCCTCGGGCGAGTGGCCCGCCGAGGACAACCCGCTCCGCAACGCCCCGCACACCGCGGCCGTGCTCGGCGGTGAGTGGGAGCACGCGTACAGCCGTGAGGAGGCCGTGTTCCCGGCCGGTGTCCAGGCGACGGACAAGTACTGGCCGCCGGTGCGCCGGATCGACGGCGCCTTCGGTGACCGGAACCTGGTCTGCTCCTGCCCGCCGCTGGACGAGTACGACGGCTGAACCGCTGCCGGGGAAACCCGGAAAGCATCAGGGCCGGCTCGGAGATCTCTCCGGGCCGGCCCTCTTCGTCGGTGCGTCGGTGCGTCGGTCCGTCGGTGCCCGGCGCGTCAATGTGCACAGGGCGCAGCGGCGCACCGGGCGGCGGTCGCGGGTGCTCGCGCCGCGCGGGCGGCGGGCCTCAGGCCGCGGTCACGATCCGCAGCGGCCGGTGCGGGGCGATGATCTGACCGTCCGGGAGGAGCTCACCCGTGTCCTCGAAGAGCACCACACCGTTGCACAGCAGGCTCCAGCCCTGCTCCGGGTGGTGTGCCACGAGGCGGGCGGCCTCCCGGTCGGCGGAGTCTGCTGTCGGGCACGATGGCTGGTGCTGGCACATGGATGGGTTCTTTCGCTGCGATGTGGTGAGTGTCCTGCGGCTCGATGCGGTGCTCATGGCCGCCCCCCGTATCTGTCGTCGATCCCAGTGTTGCCCCACGGGCGTCAATCCGCAGGGATTTCACGGCAGCTCGTCCTACCAGTTAATGACGTGTCACCCCGGCGGGCGGTTCAGCTCAACTGCACCGTCCCTTCGGGTGGTTCGCCGTGGCCGTAGCGGGCTAGTCCGGAAGGGGCATGAACATGCCCCGTGACACGGCGTCACGGGGCATCGACGTTCGGTGGCTCCCTCAGGCAGGGAATCCGAGCAGGGGAACGGGCGTGACTCTCAAGGTCATCACCGGCAGCAGATCGGCGACCCGGTGCGGCCGGTGGGCGGCGATTCCCGGCGGCGCGGGAGCCAGCGGCACCAGCAGGTCGGCAGGCGCGGGCTTGCCCTTCGCCGGGTCCGCCTCGCGGTTGCCGTGCAGCCAGAGCGTGAGCATGTACAGCTCGGGTACGGACAGCAGCCGTGGCTGGTAGCTGCCCGGGAGGGCCTCGGCCTGCTGCAGCGCCCGCTCGGTCGACGCGATGTACGGGCCCTCGAAGAAGTGCGAGAAGGCCCAGCCGTCGGGGGTCAGCATGGTGTCCGCGGCGGCGATGGCGCGGTCGCCGCCGCGGATCAGGAACCGCCAGCCCGCCAGCCTGGTGCGCGGCCTGCGGCTGCCCTGCGGCACCACCTGGTCCAGGACGTGGACGGGAAGCGGGAGTTCGGCGGTCACCGCTCCCTGGACGGAACGGAGAGCAGGGGTGCGCGCCTCGCGGACTGCGGAGGGGGATCCGAGTGCCGTGAGGACGCTGCGCAGGGCGGGCGCGGGAGCCGGGGGGACGTGCAGCGGCATGGTGGGTCGCCTCTCACTCAAGAGACAGGGGGATGCGAGGGCAGATGCGGACGGCTCTGTCGGCGTGGGCCGGAGGGGGGCCGGAATTCCGTGGCCGGGCGCCGACTTTCTTCCTCGTTCGCGCGAGTTTATACGACGTGTGTTCACTCGATGTTTCTGCTAGCTGTCCCCGGCATTGCCGTCAAGGCTGAATCAGGCCTTCTGTCTGCGGAGTTCGAGCGGGATATCCGTGAACGCACCGCCGTCACCTGGTGTGTTACCCCGGGAGCGGACGGCCGAATCTCGTCGGAGTTTTTCACCACGCACCGGGAAGTGGTAAATGCGCGCTGCGCCATGCCGACGGAATGTGCCGCGTGGAAGCCGCACCAGACTAGCGGACCACCGGTCCCGCGCGAGACGTTACGGATCTCTTCCTCTGGGCATTATCGTCCGTGACACGAGCGGCCCGGCCGCGGACTGCCCACTCGAGGAGGGACCCTTCGATGGGGGAGAAGATCGTGGCAGGCGGGTTCGACCTGTCCGATCGGCAACGGTACCGGAGAAAGCTCCAGCAGTGCCTGGCGGGACTGGGGAGACTCCTGACGGAGAAGAGGTTCGATCGTCCCAGGAATCTGATGGGACTGGAGATCGAACTCAATCTCGCGGGCTCCGACGGCCTGCCCCGGATGATGAATGCCGAGGTGCTGGACCGGATTGCCAGCCGTGATTTCCAGACCGAGCTCGGAATGTTCAACCTGGAGGTCAATATAGCGCCGCACCGGCTCGCAGGCCGGGTCCTCGACCAGCTCGCCGAGGAGCTTCGCACGGGGCTGGGATATGCCCATCGCAAAGCCGCCGAGGTCGACGCAGGAATCGTGATGATCGGTATTCTTCCGACCCTCGACGGAAAAGATCTCGTCTCCGCGAACCTGTCGGACGTCGACCGCTATGTCCTCCTCAACGACCAGATCGTCGCCGCCCGGGGCGAGGACTTCACCCTTGACATCGAGGGAGTGGAGCACCTCAGCTGCACATCGTCCTCCATCGCGCCGGAGGCGGCCTGCACCTCGGTGCAGCTGCACCTCCAGGTGACCCCGGGCCGGTTCGCCCAGGTGTGGAACGCCGCCCAGGCGGTGGCGGCGGTCCAGATCGCCGTCGGCGCCAACTCCCCGTTCCTGTTCGGCAAGGAGCTCTGGCGCGAGTCCCGGCCGCCGCTGTTCCAGCAGGCCACGGACACCCGGCCGCCCGAGCTCCAGGCGCAGGGCGTGCGGCCCAGGACCTGGTTCGGCGAGCGCTGGGTGAGCTCCGCGTACGAGCTCTTCGAGGAGAACCTGCGGTACTTCCCGGCACTCCTGCCGATCTGCGACGACGAGGAGCCGCTGCGGGTGCTCGACGACGGCGGCGTGCCGCGGCTGCAGGAGCTGGTCCTGCACAACGGCACGGTCTACCGCTGGAACCGGCCCGTGTACGGTCTCGCGGACGGGGTGCCCCATCTGCGCGTCGAGAACCGGGTGCTCCCGGCCGGTCCCACCGTCACCGACGTCGTCGCCAACGCGGCCTTCTACTACGGGCTGGTGCGGGCGCTCGCCGAGGAGTCGCGGCCGCTGTGGACCCGGATGCCGTTCGAGACCGCCGCCGCGAACTTCGAGACCGCCTGCCGGCACGGCATCGAGGCCGAGCTGGAGTGGCCGCGCCCGGGCCGGGGCAGCGGGCTCACCCGCGTCCCCGCGGTCAAGCTCGTCCGGGACGAACTGCTGCCGCTCGCGGCGGCCGGGCTGGACGCCTGGAACGTGGAACCCGCGGACCGGGACTTCTACCTGGGGGTCATCGAAGGGCGGTGCAGGCGCCGGGTGAACGGCGCGTCCTGGCAGGTCGACGCCTTCCACCGGGCCCTGGACGCCGGGCTGGACCGGCAGGACGCCCTCGCCGCCGTCACCCGCCGCTACAGCGTGCTGATGCATTCGGACGAGCCGGTGCACACCTGGCCGGCCGGACCGGGCGACTGATCGCTCCGTACCGGGTCCCGCCTTCGACCTCGGCCCCGCCGTCGGGCAAGCTGTGACGGCGGGACCGAGGCAACGGGAGGCAGTGTGCAGGCGGAGGCGGGACGGGTGTCCGGATCGGTCCCCGACGGGGGATTGCCGCGCGGGATCCTGCGGTCCGAGACCCTGATCGTCCTGGCGCTCTCCCTGGGCGCCAGCGCGGTGTCGTCGCTGATCAGCTTCATCGGGGCGCTCACGAAGCCCGGCGGCCTCAAGGACCAGGCCGCCAATCTCAACAGCTCCTGGGCGCCGGGCCGACCGTGGCTCGACCTCGCCTGGCAGCTGTTCGGGATCGCGACGGCACTGGTCCCGGTCCTCCTCGTCGCCCATCTGCTGCTGAGGGAGGGTGCCGGAGGGCTGAGGGTCATCGGCTTCGACCGCACCAGGCCCTGGTCCGACCTGGGGCGCGGCGCGCTGCTGGCGGCCGGCATCGGCAGCGCGGGGCTGGCGTTCTACCTGGTGGTCAGGGCCGTGGGGGCCAATCTGACGGTGGTCCCGGAGTCGCTTCCCGACGTCTGGTGGAAATACCCGGTGCTCATTCTCTCCGCGATCCAGAACTCCGTGGTCGAGGAGGTCATCGTCGTCGGGTATCTGTTGCGCCGGCTGGACCAGTTGGGCTGGAGCCCTCTCGGCGCCCTGGCCGCCAGTTCGGTGCTGCGCGGCTCGTACCACCTCTACCAGGGGATCGGCGGCTTCGTCGGCAACATGGTGATGGGCGTCGTCTTCGTTCTGCTGTACCGCCGCTGGGGCCGGGTGGGGCCGCTCGTGGTCGCCCATGCGCTCCTCGACATCGTCGCCTTCGTGGGCTACGGACTGCTGGCGGGGAAGGTGGGCTGGCTGCCCACGGCATGAGGCGTGGCAGGGGCGGCCACGGTATGAGGCGCGGCACGCGGTCATGGTCCGAGGCGTGGAGTACGGGGCGAGGGGCGGACGGCGGTCGACGTACGCCCCTCCCGTGTGTCCGGGCCCGGTCGGCATGCGCTGCGGCGTCCCCGTGACCGGCCGCGTCCCGGACGGGGACCGTGAGCGGTCAGGGACCGAGGAGCGGTGTGGGAGCGAAGGCCGGTCGGGGATCGAGGCCGGTCGGAGAGCGACGTCCGGTCGGAGAGGGACGTCCGGTCGGAGAGTGACGTCCGGTCGGAGAGCGATGTCCGGTCAGGGCGCGAAGAGCAGTTCGCCGTCGACGACGGTCACCGCGGCGCCGGTGAGCCGGACGCGCTCGCCGCGCAGTGCCGTCCGTACCAGGCCGGAGCGGGCGGAGGCCTGCAGCCCGGTCAGTTCCGGGCGCCCCAGACGCGCCGACCAGAACGGGGCGAGGGCGGTGTGCGCGCTGCCGGTGACGGGGTCCTCGTCGATGCCGACGTTCGGGAAGAAGCAGCGCGAGACGTAGTCGTACCCCTGCTCCGGGTCCGCGGCCGCCGCCGTGGCGATGATTCCGCGTGGCGAGTGGGCGGCGAGGGCCCGGACATCGGGCCGCAGCCCGCGCACGGTCGCCTCGTCGGCGAGTTCGACCAGCAGATCGCCGATGTGGTCCGAGGTGTCGAGGACCGACAGCGGTGCGGCGCCGAGCGCTTCGGCGATGCCGTCCGGGATGTCCACCGGTGTCAGGGAGGACGCCGGGAAGTCGAGCGTGATCGTGCCGTCCTCGTGGGCGGTCGTCGTGAGGATTCCGCAGCGCGCGGCGAAGCGCACGGTTCCGCTCGCGGCGCCGGTGCGGTGGAGGACGTGGGCCGTGGCGAGTGTCGCGTGCCCGCACATGTCCACCTCGGCGACCGGCGTGAACCACCGCAGCGCCCAGTCCGCCTCGCCGCCGGCGGGCAGCCGGTGCGCGAAGGCCGTTTCGGAGAGGTTCATCTCCGCCGCCACGTCCTGGAGTCGGCCGTCGTCGGGGAAGGCGTCCGAGTCGAACAGCAGGACCGCGGCGGGATTGCCCGCGAAGGGCCGGTCGGTGAAGGCGTCCACGATTCGAATCCGCATGGAGCCGACCGTAAGGGGCCGGTGGAGCGGCGGGCCAAGGCCAATCCCGGGGATCTGGACCGGTCGGCGATTGTCATGCGACGTATTCCGATATATCGTTGAGGCATCGCGACAGATCAACGATGGAGGGAGCGTAGCGATGCGTTCACATGGACACGGATTCGGACCCGGGCCGGGGCAGAGCACGTGCGGATCCGGCCATCACGGTCGGGGTGAGTACGAGGGCCGCCGCGCCGCCTTCGGTCCGTTCGGGCCGGGGTTCGGCGGGCCCCCGTGGGGCGGCGGGCGCGGCCGTGGCCGGGGGAGGGCGCGCCGCGGTGATGTGCGCGCCTCGATCCTCGCCCTGCTGCAGGACCGCCCCATGCACGGGTACGAGATGATCCAGGAGATCGGCGAGCGCAGCGGCGGGGCCTGGAAGCCCAGCCCCGGCTCGGTCTATCCCACGCTCCAGCTGCTGGAGGACGAGGGGCTGATCACCAGCGAGAGCGACGGCGGGAAGAAGCTGTTCACGCTCACCGACACGGGGCGCACCGAGGCCGAGTCGGTGCCCGAAGCGCCCTGGGAGGAGGCCGGCCGCGGGATCGACTGGGACGCCATGAACGAGATACGGCAGGCCGGGTTCGGGCTCATGGAGGCCTTCGGTCAGGTCTGGAAGACCGGCACCCCGGACCAGCGGCAGAAGGCGATCTCGGTGATCAGCGAGGCCCGCAAGAAGCTCTATCTGATCCTCGCCGACGGGGACTGACGGCCGGCGGCCGGGGCGTCCACGGGCCGGTCCGGAAGCGCCACCGGACCTCGGCGGTCCGGCCGTACGCGGCCGGGAACGGCTCGCGCCGGCATCGGGCGGGAGGTGAAGGCCCCGCACGCGGCCCTTCGCTTCCCGCCCGGTGCGTGCGCCGGGACCGTCAGCTCACCAGTCCTCCCAGCTTGCGCAGCGACTCGTTGAGCGCGGCGGTCGCCGAGTCCGTGAGCTTGCCCGCCATCAGCGAGACGGCGGCCCCCGTGAACTCCCCGTCGATGCGCACGGTCGTGGCCTCGCCCTCCGGGGTGAGGGTGTAGCGGGTGCCGACGAGGACGCCCATCGGGCCCTTGCCCCTGATCGCGAGCACCCGCTCGGGCTCCAGTTCCTCCACCGTCCACTGCACCTCCGCCGGGAAGCCCATGAGCTTCATGTTCTCGGCGAAGGTCGCACCGGTCTCGAGGGTCTCCGGCCCGCCCTGCGGAAAGCTCGTGTGCGTGGCGTTCCACCGGCCGTACGAAGCGAAGTCCGTCAGCTGGGCCCACACCTTCCCGGCGGGCGCCCCGATACGTGCGTCCGCGCTGACCTCGGCCATACGACCACCTCTTCTCGTCGGGCTCGGCGCCCTTCGGGTTCCGGTGTCGCGGAACGTAGCCGCGCGGCCTGCAACATTCAATACTGATGAACTGTCAGATCCGGTGGGGGTGTGACGGCGGACGCCGGCCTCCCGGCGGTGGGGGAGTGCCGCTTCGCCCCCCCGGGGGCGTCCCTCCTCCGCAAGGAGGAGACCCGGCACGCCGTGCCCACCTTCCGCGGGATGCCCGAATGCTCCCCTGCGGCGATGACCGGTCCCGTTCCCGGCTGGTGGGGTGGGACCGTGCACTTCCCTGTCCCGCGCGTCCCCCCGCAGCCCGCTCCCGGATCCACCGGGACCGACGCCGGACTCTCCGAGGAACTGGCCTCGGTCGTCGCCGGCGCGCGCAGGCGCGCGCTGCGGGACGGCGACCGCCAGATCGACACGGCCCATCTGCTGCACTCCCTGGTCGAGTCCGAACCCGAGGTCCGGGCGGCCTTCGGCGGCCCGGACCAGGTCGCCCGCGTCCTCGGCTATCTCGTGCAGCGCAGCATCGGGTACGGGCTGCGCTGGCAGGCGACGGTCGAGGACTCCGGCGCGAACCCGGTGGCCCCGCCGGCCCGGGACTCGGGGCAGACGAGCTGGTCGCCGTCGGCCGCGGCCGCGATGCTGAGGGTGCGGGAACGGGCCGCGGGGCGCGGCGATCCGCGTGCCGGCGGCCTCGATCTGCTCGCCGAACTCGCCGCCGACCGGCACTCCAGGGCCGTCGAAGTCCTCGTGCACGCCGGGGTCGACACCGAGCGGCTGACCGGCCGGATCGGCGAGCTGTCTCAACAGGTGTGACGGACGTGACGGTCCTGACGCGGGATGCCATGATGTGCCGATGCACGCGTCTCGGGACAGGAACGCCGGGCTGGGACTCGCCCTGGCATCGGCGTTCGCCTTCGGTGGTTCAGGTGTGGCGGCCAAGCCGCTCATCGAAGCGGGGCTCGACCCCCTGCATGTGGTGTGGCTGCGAGTGGCCGGTGCCGCCCTCGTCATGCTCCCCGTCGCCTGGCGCCACCGTGACCTCCTGACACGCAAACCGGCGCTGCTCGCCGGATTCGGCATGCTCGCCGTCGCCGGTGTCCAGGCGTGCTACTTCGCCGCGATATCCCGTATCCCCGTGGGTGTGGCACTCCTCATCGAGTACCTGGCGCCGGCTCTCGTCCTCGCCTGGGTCCGCTTCGTCCAGCGCCGCCCGGTCACCCGCGCCGCCGCCGTCGGCGTCGTCCTCGCCGTCGGCGGACTCGCCTGTGTCGTCGAGGTCTGGGCCGGGCTGAGCTTCGACGCGATCGGCCTGCTGCTGGCCCTCGGGGCCGCCTGCTGCCAGGTCGGCTACTTCGTGCTGTCCGACCAGGGGGCCGACGGCGACGACGCGGCCGACCCGCTCGGCGTCATCGCGTACGGACTGCTCATCGGCGCGCTCGTGCTCACCGCCGTCGCCCGGCCGTGGCAGATGGACTGGCGGGTGCTCGGCGGCGGCGCGGGCATGGCCGGGACCACCGTCCCGGCGGCACTGCTGCTCGGCTGGATCGTCCTGATCGCCACCGTCGTCGCCTACGTCACCGGCGTCGTGTCGGTCCGCCGGCTCTCGCCGCAGGTCGCCGGGGTCGTCGCGTGCCTGGAGGCCGTGATCGCGACCGTGCTGGCCTGGGTCCTCCTCCGAGAGCACCTGTCCGCCCCCCAGATCATCGGCGGCGCCGTGGTGCTCGTGGGCGCGTTCATCGCGCAGTCGTCCACGCCGAAGGCCGCATCGGGGCCGGTGGCGGGCGGATCCGGGACCGTGGCCGGGGCTGCCGACGGCGACTTGGCGGCCGAACGGGCGGCGGTCTAGGGTGGCGATCATGCATTCGACCGTCCTCCCGCCTCCCGCCGCGTAGCGCGGGCGGTTCACCGCCGACGAAGACCGGTTCCGGGGTGTGGAGTTCCCCCGGGCGGTTCGTCGCTGCCCGCGCACGGAGTCCAGCGGCCAACTGTCCTGTCTTCCGGCCCGCATCGGGACGCGCTTCCCCACACCCGTCGAGGGGCGGGCCCCCCGGGGACGAACCCCGGACACCCAGCACGGAGTGCACACGTGTCGAATCCATCTACGGCTGCCGTCGCCGGCCTGCCCGTCGGGCGCAGCCTGTTCTACCTCGTCGTCGCCGGTGTGGCCTGGGGGACCGCCGGGGCGGCCGCCTCACTGGTCTTCGAGGCCAGCGATCTGGGCCCGCTCGCCCTGTCCTTCTGGCGCTGCCTGGGCGGGCTGCTGCTGCTCGCGGGCGCGCTCGCGCTGCGCGGGCGGAGGACGGCGCGGACCGGTGCCGCCGTCGTGGCCCGGCCGGAAACGCGCCGCCGCAGGCTGCTGCGCATCCTCGGCACCGGCGTCGGCCTGACGGTCTTTCAGAGCGCCTACTTCGCCGCCGTCGAGCAGACCGGCCTGGCGGTCGGCACGGTGGTCACCCTGGGCGCCGGGCCCGTACTGATCGCCCTCGGTGCCAGGATCACCATGGGGGAGCGGCTCGGGGGCGGCGGGATCGCCGCCGTCGCCGGGGCGCTGACCGGGCTCGTGGTGCTGGTCCTGGGCGGCGGGAGCGGCACGGTACGGCCGCTCGGCGTGACACTCGCGGTCGTCTCGGCCGCGGGCTACGCGGCCATCACCCTGATCACCCGCAGGCTCGGCCGTGACGGCGCCGGCCCCGACCCCCTGTCGACGACCCTGTGGACCTTCGTGGTGGGCGCCGTCGGTCTGCTCCCGGCGGCCCTCGTGGAGGGTCTCCTGCCGCACACCGCGGAGCCGGTGCGGGTGCTGGGCATGCTGGTGTACATCGCCGCGGTGCCGACGGCCCTCGCCTACGCGCTGTACTTCGCGGGGGCAGCCGTCGTCCGCGCCGCGACGGTGTCGGTGATCATGCTTCTGGAGCCGGTGAGCGCGGCGGTCCTGGCGGTGACCGCGCTGAACGAGCGGCTGACCTCGGCGACGGTGGCCGGGACGGTGGTCCTGCTCGCGGCGGTCGTCGGGCTGGCCTGGCAGGAGACCCGGCCGGCGGCGGGGCGGCGCGGCACCGTGGACGCACCGGCCTGACCGGGCGGTGTCCTCCGTCGACGGGCGCCGGCGGAGACCGCGGCGGGCGCGACGGCAGCGCAGGCCACCACGGCCGGAGGCTCGGGGCCGGGCGTTCACGAGAACCGCGTGTCGCCGGCGGGAGCCGGTTCCGCGCGGGGCGGCGTCCGCGGTGGGGCAGTCGCTCGGTGGACGGCGACGGCCACCGTCTGTGCCGGGGCCGGGCGGCCGCGGCCGCCCGCCGCGTCGCGGCCGGATCGCGCGCTGTCAGCGGTCCGGCCGGCCCCGGGTCCCGTGGCTACAGCGCGGACAGATACGCGGGCAGGGGCACCGACGGGTCCAGGTCGTCCGCGGGGACCGGCGCGCCGTATCCCCGGACGAGGGGGACGACACCGGTCCAGTGCGGAAGCGCCAGGTCCTCGAGGTCGTCGCTCGGGCCGCCCGTGCGGACCTTGGCGGACACCTCGTCCAGATCCAGCCGGAGCACCGCCGTCGCGGCGAGCTCCCTGGCGTTGGCCGGACGCGAGTCGGCGGAGCGGCCGGGGACGACGTGGTCGACCAGGGCGTCGAGCGCGGTGCGCTTCTCCTCCGGGTCGGTGACCTGGCGTGCGGTTCCGTGGACCACCACCGACCGGTAGTTGATCGAGTGGTGGAACGCCGAGCGGGCGAGGACCAGACCGTCGACATGGGTGACGGTCAGACAGACCTCCAGACCGGGATCCGCCTGGCCCGCCATGCGCAGCGGACGGGAACCGGTCGAGCCGTGCACGTACAGCCTGTCGCCGACGCGGCCGTAGAGGGTGGGCAGCACGACGGGCGCCCCGTCGCGGACGAAGCCGAGATGGCAGACGGAGGTCTCGTCGAGTATCGAGTGCACCAACTCGCGGTCGTGGGACGCGCGCTCCCGCGACCGCGTGGGCACGGTCCGCTCGGTGGCCCGGTAGGACGGTGACGCCTGCGAGGGTGTCATGTGCGGTCTCCATTGCATTAGTGCATAATCGTGTTTGTGCTAGGAGACTATCGGATCGAGGGCCGCGGCGCATCGGAGATCGCGGCCAGCATCGAGCGCGGGGTCGGTTCGGGGGACCTCGGGCCCGGCCAACTGCTCCCGCCCATGCGGGAATTGGCGGCATCACTGGGTGTCAACCCGAACACCGTGGCATCCGCGTACCGGACGCTGCGCGACCGCGGCGTGATCGAGACCGCCGGCCGCAGAGGCAGCCGTGTGCGGGAGCGGCCGGCCAGCACGGCGCGCGGCTCGCTCACGATCGACGCCCCTCCCGGCGTGCGGCAGATCTCCGAGGGCAACCCGGACACCACCCTGCTGCCGCCGCTGCACGACGCCTTCGCCGCGGCGGCACGGCACCACGACGCCGGTCCGGTGCTCTACGGGCAGGCCGCCGTCGACCCCGACCTCGCACGGCTCGCGCGGGCCGGACTGGACGAGGACGGGGTGCCGGACGGTCCGGTCGCCGTCACCTCCGGTTCGCTCGACGCCATCGAGCGCGTGCTGCACGCCCATCTCCGCCCCGGGGACGCCGTGGCCGTGGAGGACCCCGGCTGGGGCAGCCTGCTCGACCTGATCCCGGCGCTCGGGCTGCGGACGGTCCCGGTCGCCGTCGACGACGACGGGCCGCGCCCCGAGCACGTCGAGCGGGCGCTCGACCGCGGGGCCAGGGCCCTGGTCGTGACCGACCGCGCCCAGAACCCCACGGGTGCCGTCGTCTCCGCACCACGCGCCCGTGAGCTCCGCGACGTGCTGGCCCGGTATCCCCGGACCCTGCTCGTCGAGGACGACCACGGCCATGCGATCGTCGGCGAGCCACTGCACCCCCTGGCCGGGGTCACGGACCACTGGGTGCTCGTACGCTCGGTCGCCAAGGCGTACGGTCCCGACCTCAGACTCGCCGTGCTCACCGGTGACCGGGTCACCCTCGACCGGGTCCAGGGGCGGCAGGGGCTCGGCCCCGGCTGGGTCAGCCGGCTGACCCAGCGCGCCGTCGTCGAGCTGTGGACCTCGGGTGCCGTCGATCCGGTGGCCGTGGCGGCCGCCTACGGACAACGGCGCGACGCGCTGCTGAGTGCCCTGGCGGAGCGGGGCGTCGAGGCCCGCGGCCGCAGCGGGATGAACGTGTGGGTGCCCGTGGCCGACGAGACCGGCACCGTGGCCCGTCTGCTGCACGCCGGCTGGGCCGTCGCTCCCGGAGCCCGTTTCCGCATCTCGTCCCCACCCGCCGTGCGGCTCACGGTGTCGGGACTGGCGGCCGACGACATCACCGCGCTCGCCGACGCGGTGGCCCGGGCGGTCGGCCCGGTGCCTCCCCGCAGCTACGGCTGAGCCCCCGTACGGGCGCCTCGCCGCGCTCGCTGTCACCGCACGCCTGCGGTCACGGCGGGCCGTGGCGCTCGCGGCCGCGCGGCTCGCGCCGCCCACGATCACGGCTCGTCGCGTCCACGGACCGGGCCGGCCGCCCACGGTCACGGACGGATCCGACGCGTCCGTGTCGCCGGCCGCCGAACGCGCCGCCCCGCCCGCTTCGGGCCGGACCTGCTCTGGGTGAGCGCGGCTCCCGCCAGCACGATCAGGGCGCCGACGGGAGTGTTCCAGCCCAGCCTCTCGTCGAGCAGCGTGACCCCCGCGGCGGTCGCGATGACCGGGATGAAATAGGTGACCATCGTCGCGGTCGTGGGCCCGACCTCGGCGACCAGCCCGTACTGCAGCAGCATCGCGAAGCCGGTCCCCAGTGCGCCCAGCGCCACCACGGCGAGCAGCGGAACCACCGGCAGTGAGCTCGGCAGTGTCGTGAACAGGGGCGTCACCACCGCCAGTTGGAGCGTCGCCAGCATCAGCTGTGCCCCGGTCAGGGACAGGTGCGAGTGGGACGAGCCCGCGAGCGTACGGCGGACGTAGATCCAGCCGACCGGGTAGCTCAGGGAGGCGAGCAGGGCCATCGCCGTGCCGCCGACGTCGAGTCCGGAGAAGCCCTGCCAGGCGCCCAGTACGGTGAGCACGCCGATGAACCCGATGCCCAGACCCGCGACACGGCGGCGCGTGGGCCGGTCCTCGGAGAGCGCCACCAGCGACAGCGCCATGCCCCACAGCGGGGACGTCGCGTTGCAGATCCCGGCCAGTGTCGAGGGGATGGTCAGCTCCGCGTAGGCGAAGAGCGAGAACGGCAGCGCGTTCAGGAAGAACGCCGCGACGGTCAGATGCGCCCAGGTCCGAGCCCCCCGCGGCGGCCCTTCGCGTCGCACCGCCATGGCGGCGGCCAGCACGGCCGTACCGAAGAGCAGCCGGCCGAAGGTGACCTGGAACGGGGCGTAGCCCTCCGTGCCGACCTTGATGAGCAGGAAGCTGAAGCCCCAGATCAGGGCGAGCACGGCGAACCTCAGGCGCCAGCCGAAGGCGGGACGGCGGCGGTCGGCGGCGGACGGACCCGCGGGGGACGGGGTGGGTGCGGAGGGCGGGCCCGCGGGGTGTGAGGCGGACGCGGATGCTCCGGAGGGCTCCGTGCGGGACGGCGGCGTGGCGGTGGTCATGGCTCCACCCTGGAGCCAATGTCCTCTTAGAACAAGCGAGACTTCTTTCAGTCATCCGATTAGCATTGCTTACATGTTGAATCTGGAGCGCCTGCGGACCCTGGACGCCCTGGCCCGGCACGGTTCCGTCAGCGCGGCGGCCGACGGGCTGCACGTCACGACCTCGGCCGTGTCCCAGCAAATGGCCAAGCTGGAGCGCGAAGTGGGCCAGCAGCTGCTGGCCAAGAACGGACGCGGGGTGCGGCTCACGGACGCCGGACGCCTCCTCGCCGACCACGCCGCCCGCATCCTGTCGCAGGTGGAGCTCGCTCAGGCCGACATCGAGGCACAACGGGGCCAGGTGGTCGGCGAAGTGCGGCTCGGCGCGTTCCCGACGGCCGCCCGGGGGCTGTTCCCCGCGGCGCTCACGGCCCTCCGCGCCGACCACCCCGACCTGCGGGTCCGCACCAGCGAACTGGAGCCGGAGTACGCCCTGCGGCAGGTGATCCGCGGCGATCTCGACCTGGCGATCGCCCTGGACTGGAGCAACAAGCGGCTCCCCGTGCCAGGCGGACTCACGCGCGAGCCGCTGCTGGACGACGCCGCCGACGTGGCGATGCCGGCCGACCACCCGCTGGCCGGCCGTGCCGACGTGGACCTGGAGGACTTCGCCGACGACGACTGGGTCTCCTGGCCCGAGGGCGAATTCTGCTACGAGTGGCTGGTCTTCACCCTGCGCGCCAAGGGCATCGAACCCCGCATCGCCCATCTCGCGGGCGAGCACCACACCCAGCTGGCGCTGATCGCGGCGGGCCTCGGAGTCTGTGTGACCCCGCGACTGGGCCGTGGTCCGGTCCCCGAGGGCGTCAGGCTCGTCCCGGTGCGCCAGAAGGTGCGCCGGCACATCTACGCGGTCTGGCGGGCGGACGCGGACCGCCGTCCGTCGATCCGCGCGGCGCTGGCGGCGCTGCGGTCGGCCGCGGCGACGGCCTGACACCCGGCGCCGGACCCCGCCCCGGTGCCCCGGTGGCCGCAGACCGGACACCGCTGCGGGGCCGGCCCGGTGGCCAGGTACGGGGCCGGCTGCGCCGACGGCCGGGCGCGGTCCGCCCGCCCCTCGACCCCGCACGCGCCTCCGCCCGCCCGGTCCACGGGGCGGCCCCACCACCCGCCCGGACGTGTCACGTCGGCCGTGCGCCCGGCTCGGTCAGAGCGCGCTCAGCTTGCGGAAGTCCCACGACGCGATCGCCTCCGGCGTCAGCCGGAGCCAGGCGTGCCTGCCGTCGTGCGGCATCGAGTCCAGGCCGAAGTTCTTCCGGGCGAACAGCTGCTCGGGGGCCTCGAGTTCCGGGCAGGGCTCCCCGGTGCGCGGGGCCTCGCCCACGAACTCCGCGGTGCCGGAGAGCTCCACGCCGCGCAGCTCGCCGTACTCCTCCCCGGCGTCCACGACGACCGCGATGCGCGGATCACGGCGCAGCTCGGACCACCGACGGCTGCGGGTGATCGAGTACAGCCACAGGGAGGTGCCGTCCCACACGAACCACAGGGCACTGACGTGGGGCATGCCGTCCGGCGAGACCGTGGCCACCCGGCAGGTGCGCTGCTCGGAGAGGAAGGCGTCCAGCTCGGCGGGCGACATCATGATCCGCCGGCCCCGGCGCTGTGTGACGGCCATCGACGGCCCTCCTCCCGCCGGCCGGCATCCCGCCGGCGGCCGACTGATGTGGTGTCAGAAATCATGCGGGGTCTTCCCTCGTGACGCAATGGCCGTTACCGTCGCGCGCCCGGGTCACCCCGGATCGTCCCGGGCCCGCGAGGCCGTCGGTTCCCGGTGCCGCCGACCTTCGCCCGGGCACGACCCCGCCCGGCACCGACAGGGCCGTCCCGGCCCGCGAGAAGAGGAGGGGGCGCCCATGCCTTCGTACGAACAGCTGGTGGCGCAGCTCGATCCGGCCCGTACGGTCCTGCTCACCGTCGAGTGCCAGCAGGGCGTCGTCGGCCCGGACAGCGCCCTCCCGGAACTCGCGGCGCAGGCGCGGTCGTCGGGCGCGCTGGAGAACATCGGACGGCTCGTGGACGTGGCCCACTCCGTGGGGGTGCAGGTGATGCACGCGGTGGCGGAGCGGCGGCCCGACGGGCGCGGCGCCAGTGCCAACGCCCGTCTGTTCCGGGCCGCCGAGCGGCTGCCCGTCCAGCAGCACTCCGGCAGCAAGGCGGTCCGCGTCGCGGACCCCATCGAGGTCGCGGACGAGGACATCGTCGTACGCCGGCTGCATGGCCTGTCGCCGATCGCCGGCACGGACGTGGACGCGCTGCTGCGCAATCTGGGCTGCCGCACGCTCGTCGTCACGGGCGTGTCGGCCAATGTGGCGATACCGAACGCCGTCTTCGACGCGGTGAACCTCGGCTACACCGCGGTCGTACCCGCGGACGCCATCGCGGGGGTGCCCCCCGAGTACACCCCCGCGATGATCAGGAACACGCTCGCTCTCGTCGCCACCGTCACCACCACGGACGACGTGCTCGCGTGCTGGAAGGCGCCCCGCCGGACCGCACGCACCTGACGTGCCCGGTCCGGAGGGTCCGCCTGCCGGTCAGGCGAGCTTGATGGAGCCGTCCTCGACGACGATGGCGGCGGCGGGCAGCGGCGTGGTCGCCGGGCCGCTCTTCACGCTGCCGTCGCCGGCGTCGAAGTTGCTGTTGTGACAGGGGCAGTTGATCATGCCGTCGGCGACGTCCTTGACCACGCAGCCCTGGTGGGTGCACTTGGACGAGAAGGCCTTGAACTCGCCCGCCGTCGGCTGCGTGACGACGATGTCGCCGATGACCTTGCCGCCGCCCTCCGGGATGTCCGCGACGTCGGCGATGACCTTGCCGCCGCTGCCGCCCGTCGTGCCACCGGTGCTGCCGCCGGTCGAACCGCCCGTGGAACCACCGGTCGAGCCGCCGTCCGCCGGACTCACGGTTCCGCTGCCCGAGCCCTCCGAGTCGCCGCACGCCGTCAGCGCCGCGGCGAGCCCGGCACCGCCGGCGGCCGTGAAGACGGTGCGACGCGCCACGGTGCGCGCCGGTTCCTGCGTTCCGGTCATGCCGCTCCCTTTCCACAGTCGGCCCCCGTCCCGGGCCGCTCGTGTTGTTCTACGGGACCGGGCCGCGGCTCGTTCAAGGGCCACGCCGGAAAACCGCAAAGTAATCTGGCGCAATGCTCTCCGAAGTCAAAGCGACCCGCTATGTCACGCCCTTGCGTGAGGGCGGCTCGCTCCCGGGCATCGTCGAGGCCGACGATCTCGGTACGTACGTCATGAAGTTCACGGGGGCCGGGCAGGGACGCAAGACCCTCGTGGCCGAGGTCGTCTGCGGGCAGCTGGGGCGCAGGCTCGGGCTGCGCGTCCCCGAACTGGTCCGGATGCAGCTCGACCCTGTCATCGGTCTCTCCGAGCCCGACCAGGAGGTGCAGGAGCTGCTGAAGGCCAGCGGAGGGCTGAACCTGGGGATGGACTTCCTGCCCGGCTCGATCGGCTTCGACCCGCTCGCCTACGAAGTGGACTCCGCGGAGGCGGGCCGCGTCGTCTGGTTCGACGCGCTGATCAACAACGTGGACCGGTCCTGGCGGAACCCCAACATGCTCGTGTGGCACGGCGACCTGTGGCTGATCGACCACGGCGCGACGATGATCTGGCACCACAACTGGCCCGGGGCGGCGGCCTCCGCCGCGAAGCCGTACGACGCGTCCGACCACGCCCTGGCGCCGTTCCGGCCGGACATCGCGGGCGCCGCGGCCGCGCTGGCCCCCCTGGTCACCCGCGAGCTGCTGACCGAGGTCGCCGCGGACGTGCCGGACGAATGGCTCGTGGACGAGCCCGGGTTCGACTCCAGCGACGCGGTCCGCCGCGCCTACGTGGAGGCCCTGCTGCCGCGGGCGGCCACGATCCACGAGCGCATCACGCTGGAGGCGCCCTCCAGGCCCCGGCCGTCCCAGGCGCCCGGCTGGCTCACCGACCACCTCGGCTCCTGGCCGCACCCCACCAAGACGAGCACGAAGGACGGCGGCCGGTGACCGAGCACGACCCCAGGCGGGATGTCTTCGAGTACGCGCTGCTGCGCGTCGTCCCGCGCGTCGAGCGCGGTGAGTGCTTCAACGCGGGCGTGGTGGTCTACTGCCGCGCGAGGTCCTTCGTGGCCGCCCGCACCCTTCTGGACGAGAACAAGCTGAGGGCGCTGGACCCGCGGGCCGATGTCACTGGGGTTCGGGCGGCGCTCCACGCCGTGGAGGGGGTCTGCCGCGGCGGCGAGGACGCGGGTCAGGCCGCGAGGGACGACGCGGGACGGCGCTTCCGCTGGCTGATCGCCCCCCGCTCCACGGTGGTGCAGCCGGGGCCCGTGCACACCGGTCTGACCGCGGATCCGGAGGCCGAGGTCGAGCGGCTGCTGGACGTCCTGGTGCGCTGAACGAGCTCATCCGCAGGAGCACGTGACGGGGGGCACCCGGTGTGCCGTTGACACCGGGTGCCAGGGCTTCTAGCGTCTCGTCTGCTGAAGGTACTAAGCGGTCGCTCACCCTCTCGGGTCGAGTCGACGGGCCGTGCCGGGCGAGCCGTATCCATGGGATCCGAGGGCGAGGAGAACGAACCATGTCCAGCAACGAGCAGCGCGTCGCGATCGTGACGGGGGCGGCGCGCGGCATTGGCGCCGCCACCGCCGTGCGTCTGGCGGCCGAGGGCCGTGCCGTGGCCGTACTCGACCTCGACGAGGCGGCGTGCAAGGACACCGTCGAGAAGATCACCTCCGCGGGCGGCAAGGCGATCGCCGTCGGCTGCGACGTCTCGGACTCCGCCCAGGTCGAGGCGGCCGTGGAGCGGGTCGCCGCCGAGCTCGGCGCGCCGACCGTCCTCGTCAACAACGCGGGCGTCCTCCGCGACAACCTGCTGTTCAAGATGAGCGAGTCCGACTGGGACATCGTGATGAACGTGCACCTCAAGGGTGCGTTCCTGATGGCCAAGGCGTGCCAGAAGCACATGGTCGACGCGGGCTTCGGCCGTATCGTCTCCCTCTCCTCCAGCTCCGCGCTGGGCAACCGGGGCCAGGCGAACTACTCGGCGGTCAAGGCCGGCCTGCAGGGCTTCACCAAGACGCTCGCCAAGGAGCTCGGCAAGTTCGGCGTCACCGCCAACGCCGTCGCGCCCGGATTCATCGTCACCGAGATGACCGCCCAGACCGCGGCCCGGGTCGGCATGGGCTTCGAGGAGTTCCAGGCCGCTGCCGCCACCCAGATCCCGGTCCAGCGGGTCGGCCGCCCGGAGGACGTCGCCAACGCGATCGCCTTCTTCACGGGCGACGACGCCGGATTCGTCTCGGGCCAGGTCATGTACGTGGCCGGCGGCCCGCTCAACTGAACCGGAGGTGACCGACATGACCGCACAGCAGCGAGAGCTTCCCCCGCTGTCCGGCAAGGCGGCCCTGGTGACGGGCGGCAGCCGCGGCATCGGCTACGGCGTGGCCGAGGCGCTCGTCGCCCGCGGCGACCGTGTCTGCATCACCGGCCGCGGTGAGGACGCGCTGAAGGAGGCGGTGGAGAGCCTCGGCGCGGACCGGGTCATCGCCGTCGCGGGCAAGGCCCATGACGAGGCGCACCAGGCGATCGCCGTCGAGCGCGCGATGGAGGCGTTCGGCCGGGTCGACTTCCTCGTGAACAACGCCGGCACCAACCCGGTCTTCGGCCCCATCGCGGAACTCGACCTCAACGTTGCCCGCAAGGTCTACGAGACGAACGTGATCTCGGCGCTCGGCTTCGCCCAGCAGACGTGGAAGGCCTGGCAGCGGGACCACGGCGGTGCGATCGTGAACATCGCGTCCGTCGCGGGGCTCTCCGCGTCCCCCTTCATCGGGGCGTACGGCATGAGCAAGGCGGCCATGGTCAATCTGACCCTCCAGCTGGCGCACGAGTTCGCGCCGGTCGTCCGGGTCAACGCGATCGCCCCGGCCGTGATCAAGACGAAATTCGCCGAGGCGCTGTACGAGGGGCGGGAGGCCGAGGCCGCGGCCGCCTATCCGATGGCCCGGCTCGGTGTCCCCTCGGACATCGGAGGCGCCGCCGCCTTCCTCACCTCCGACCAATCGGACTGGATCACGGGGCAGACACTCGTCGTCGACGGCGGTATTTTCCTTAACGCCGGAGTCCACTGAGCCGATTTTCTCCTGAATGGCTCAGGATTGCCTCAAGTGCCCCGCCGGACCACCACGTTGTTCCGGCGGGGCACTGCGGTATGGTTCGCCGACCCATGGCTGAACGAGGAGCGTGCACGTGTTCAACCGGACGATGCTGCAGGCGGCTGCAGCCCTTGCGTCCATATCCCTGGTGGCGGGATGCGGCCTGTTTTCGGACGATGACGCCGATGGGGCGAAGCCCATAGTGGTCGGTACGACGAGTGCACCCAGCACACTCGACCCGGCCGCCGCGTGGGACGGATCCTGGGAGCTCTACCGGAACGTCTTCCAGACCCTTCTGAGCTTCCCGACCGGAAGCACCACCCCCCAGCCGGACGCGGCCGAGACGTGCAAATTCACCAATCCGGCCAATACCGCATTCCAGTGCACGCTCCGCGAGGGCCTGACCTTCTCCAACGGCCACCCGCTGGACGCGGCCGCGGTCAAGCACTCCATCGACCGCATTCAGAAGATCGACGTGGACAGCGGTCCCAACGGTCTCCTCGGCTCGCTCCGCGAGGTCAAGCAGGACGACGAGCGTACCGTCACCTTCCACCTGACCAAGCCGGACACCACCTTCCCGTTCATCCTCGCCACGCCCGCGATGTCCCTGGTCGACCCGGCCGAGTACCCCGCGGACAAGCTCCGGGAGGACGGCAAGCTCACCGGCTCCGGCCCGTACGTCCTGGCGTCCTACCAGGAGGGCTCGAAGGCGGAGCTGAAGAAGAACACCCGCTACAACGGCTTCGCGGACCGCAAGAACGACGCCGTCACCATCCGCTACTTCAACCAGTCCGAGGCCATGGTCGCGGCGCTGAAGCGGAAGGAGATCGACGCCACCTACCGCGGTCTGACCGCTGAGGAGGTCGTGGACCTCCAGGAGAAGAAGAAGGCGAACGAGGGCCTCCAGCTCGTCGAGACCACCGGCGCCGACATCCGGTACCTGGTGTTCAACCCCTCCGACAAGTCCGTCCGCAAGCTGCCGGTCCGCCAGGCCATCGCCCAGGTCGTCGACCGCGGCGCGCTGGTCGGCAAGGTGTACCGGGGCACCGCCGAGCCGCTGTACTCGATGGTCCCCAAGGGCATCGCGGGCCACACCACCAGCTTCTTCGACAAGTACGGCGAGCCCGACGTCGCCAAGGCGCGGAGCATCCTCCAGGAGGCCGGCGTCGAGACTCCGGTGCCGCTGAACCTGTGGTTCACCACGGACCGGTACGGCTCCTCGACGGCGGCCGAGTTCGCCGAGCTCAAGCGCCAGCTGGACGGGTCCGGCCTGTTCCGGGTCAAGCTGCAGAGCAAGCCGTGGAAGACGTTCCAGCAGGGGTACAAGAACGGCGAGTACCCGGTCTTCGGGCGAGGCTGGTTCCCCGACTTCCCCGACCCGGACAACTTCATCGCGCCGTTCGTCGGCAAGGACAACGTGCTCGGCACGCCGTACGACAGCCCGGAGATCACCCAGCAGCTGCTCCCGGAGACCCGCCAGGAGAGCGACCGCGGTGCGGTGTCCAAGCAGTTCGAGCGGGCGCAGACGATCCTCGTGGACGACGTCCGGCTGCTGCCGCTCTGGCAGGGCAAGCTGTACGTGGCCTCGACCGAGGAGATCGCCGGCGCCGAGCGCGCCCTGGACCCGCAGACGGTCATGCAGCTGTGGGAGCTGCACCGCCAGACCAGCTGGTAGGCGGCCCGACCTCCGGGACGCCCCACCGCCGGGAGCGTTGTCAGTGGCCGCGGGTAGGTTCTGTGGTCGATGACTGATCGCACACCGGAGGTTGTTGACGTGACCGACACCGACATGCTGCCCGAGTCCTGGCGCGGCGTCCTCGGCGAGGAGCTCCAGAAGCCGTACTTCAAGGAGCTCGTCGACTTCGTCGAGGACGAGCGCGCCAGGGGGCCGGTGTACCCGCCGCGCGAGGAGGTCTTCGCGGCGCTGGACGCCACGCCCTTCGACCGGGTGAAGGTGCTGGTCCTCGGGCAGGACCCGTACCACGGCGAGGGGCAGGGCCACGGCCTCTGCTTCTCCGTGCGTCCCGGTGTCAGGACCCCGCCCTCGCTGCGGAACATCTACAAGGAGATGCAGGAGGAGCTCGGTCTGCCGGTGCCGGACAACGGTTATCTGATGCCGTGGGCCGAGCAGGGCGTCCTGCTGCTCAACGCGGTGCTGACCGTCCGCGCCGGTGAGGCGAACTCGCACAAGGGCAAGGGCTGGGAGAAGTTCACCGACGCGGTGATCCGCGCGGTCGACTCACGGCCGGACCCGGCGGTCTTCGTGCTCTGGGGCAACTACGCCCAGAAGAAGCTGCCGCTGATCGACGAGTCGCGCCATGTCGTGGTGAAGGGTGCCCACCCCTCGCCGCTGTCCGCGAAGCGCTTCTTCGGGTCCCGTCCGTTCACGCAGATCAACGAGGCGGTCGCCGCCCAGGGCCACGAGGCCGTCGACTGGCGCATCCCCGACCTGGGCTGACGCTGTTGGCGCACCTGGCTGACAGTTCGGGCCACCGCCCGAGCCTGTGCCGGATTGCCGCCGGTGGCGGCTAGCGTCGGGACGACGGGGTCGAGGTGCTGGAGGGCCGCAGTGGTGGAGCAGCAGGGGGCGTCGGGCGACGCGGTCACGACCAGGATCGGGCAGGCGATCATGCTGCTCCACGGCGGGGACCGTGAGGAGGCGCGCAACCGCTTCTCGGCGCTGTGGGCACAGCTCGGGCAGGACGGCGATCCCCTGCACCGCTGCACGCTCGCCCACTATCTGGCGGACACCCAGGACGACCCCGGTGACGAGCTCGCCTGGGACCTCCGGGCGCTCGCGGCGGCGGAGGCGCTCACCGAAGAGCGGCCGGAGCGGCGCGAGGCCGCCGTCGCGGTCCGGGGGCTCTATCCGTCGCTGCATCTGAATCTGGCCGCCGACTACATGAAACTCCATCGTCCCGAGGCCGCCCGGGTTCATCTCGAGCGTGCCAGGGCGGCCTCGGCGTCCCTCGGGGACGACGGTTACGGCGACGGGGTGCGGGCGGCCATCGAACGGCTTGACCGGCGGTTGTCCGGCCTCTGACGGTGTGCCTGCCGTCCGGGGCCGCCTGCCGCGAGGGGGAGGGCGCCTCAGGCGCCGGTGGCACCGTCGATCCGCTCCCTGAGGAGATCGGCGTGCCCGTTGTGCCGGGCGTACTCCTCGATCATGTGGACGTAGATCCAGCGGAGGCTGAACCGCTTCCCGTGGCGCTCCTCCTTGGAGAGGTCGTCCAGGGACCGTGGCGCCGCCAGCTCGCGGGCCCGGGCGATCTCGGCACGCCAGGCGCCGGCGGCGGCCTCGAAGGTGTCGTCCGCAGCGAGATGGAACTCCCCGTCCGGATCCTCCTCGCTGAAGTAGAGCGGCGGGGCGTCCTCACCCTCGAGGACCCGGCGGAACCAGATCCGCTCGACCTCGGCCATGTGCCGCACCAGCCCGAGCAGACTCAGTCCGGACGGCGGCACCGAGGCCTCCCGGAGCTGCGCGTCGCCGAGCCCGGCGCACTTCAGGGCGAGGGTCTCGCGGTGGAAGTCGAGCCACCCCTCCAGCATCTCGCGTTCACCCGCGACCGTGGACACCTGGGTCCGATGCGATGACGTCATGGGCCGATCCTCGGCGACAACGGCCCCACGCCGCCAGTGGATTGACGGACGGAGGCGGCCGGATCCCACGGGCCGAGCATGCCGCCGACCAGTTCCGCGAAGCCCTTCCTCAGCTCCTCCCGCGCGGGGACCGAGGCGTGGTAGGAACCGACGGCGCAGGAGAACATCAGCCCCTCGCACCAGGCCACCAGCGACAGCGCGTGCCGCTCCGGCTCCGCCGATCCCGCTCCCGCCATCAGCGCCACCAGCGGTTCGCGGAACGCCGCCCCCGCCCGGTCGTAGAAGGCCCGCAGCTCGGGACGGCGCGTCGCCTCGAGGGCGAGCTCGTAGCGGCAGACCAGCAGCCGGCGGTGACGGGTCAGATAGCGGTGGAGGGCGAGGGAGAGTGCGTCGAGCAGGTCGTCCGTGCCGCCCTGCGGAGAGGGCATCTCGGCGGGCACGAGCACCTGGGCCTCGCGCTCGGCCAGCCGTCGCACGGCAGCCTCCAGCAGTGCCTGCCGGGTGCGGGCGTGGTTGGAGGTCGACCCCTGCGGGAGCCCGGCCCGCTCGTCCACCGCCCGGTGGGTCAGTCCGCGCATCCCGCGCTCGGCGAGGAGGTCCAGCGCGGCGTCGGCGATCAGCTCGGCGCGCGGAGCGGACGGCCGGGAGGTGCGTGCGGTCATGGGGCCAACCTATCCCCATCACTACAGCTGTAGTACGGTGCTGTCCTCACTACAGATGTAGTTGCCAGGAGGAGTCATGGACCGGTCCCCGAGCCACCGACCGCCCCGTGCCGCCGTCGTCGGAGGCGGCATCGGCGGCCTCACCGCCGCCGTCGCACTGCACCGACGGGGGTGGGACGTCACCGTGCTGGAACGCGCCGAGGCCCTCGCCCCGGTGGGGGCGGGCATCGGCCTCGCCCCCAACGCCCAGCGCGCACTGGACGTCATCGGCCTCGGCGACCGGGTCAGGGACCTCGCCGCCTGGCAGGGCGACGGCGGACTGCGCGACCCCGCCGGGCGCTGGCTCCACCGCACCAGCAGCGCGGCCACGGCCAGACGCTTCGGCGGCCCGCTCGTCCTGCTGCACCGGGCGACCCTCGTCGGCATCCTGACGGGCGGCCTGCCCGCCGGGACCGTACGGACCGGCGCTCCCGCGGCGCTCGCGGACGCCGGCGACGCCCGCCGCCCCGCCGTCGTGACCACCCCGGACGGCGACGTCGAGGCCGACCTCGTCGTGGCGGCCGACGGGATCGGCTCGGCCGTGCGGCGCGTGCTGTTCCCCGGTCACCCGGGGCCCCGCTACTCCGGCTTCACCACCTGGCGCCTCGTCGTCCCGGCCCCCGCCCGCCCCTTCACCCCGCACGAGACCTGGGGCCGCGGGGCCCTCTGGGGCACCCAGCCCCTCAAGGACGGCCGTGTGTACGCCTACGCCTCGGCCGTCACCCCCGCCGGCGGACACGCCCCCGACGACGAAGGGGCCGAACTGCTGCGCCGCTTCGGCGACTGGCACGAGCCCGTCCCGGAGATCGTCGCGGCCGCCGGGCCCGGCGACGTGCTCCGCCACGACGTCCACCACATGGCCGATCCGCTGCCCGCCTATCACCACGGCCGGGTCGCGCTGCTCGGCGACGCGGCCCACGCCATGCAGCCCACCCTCGGCCAGGGCGGCAACCAGGCGATCGAGGACGCGATCGTCCTCGCCCACCACGCCGGCCGCGGGGACGACGTCGTGGGCATGCTCCCCGCCTACACCGGCGAACGGCTGCCGCGGACCATGGGCATCGTGCGTCAGGCCACCAGGACGGGCCGCATGGCGATGCTGAGCGGCGCCGGCGCGGTGGCCGCGCGCAACGCCCTCATCCGGGGCGTGTCCCGGCTCGGACCCGGCATCGTGCTGCGCGGCTTCGACGGCATCGCCGACTGGCGGCCTCCCGGGCGGACGTATGCTGCCGGGGCGGAGCGGACGACGGCGCCGCGCTGACGGCAGGCAGGACAGGGCGGACTGGGGAGGTCCAGGTGAAGGTCGGCTGCATCGGGCTCGGGGACATCGCGCAGAAGGCCTATCTGCCGGTCCTCACCGCCCTGCCGGGCGTCGAACTGCATCTGCAGACGCGTACGGCGGCCACTCTCGACCGGGTCGCCGCCGCCCACCACCTTCCCGCCGGCCGGTGCCACACGAGCCTGGACTCCCTCCTCGGCGCCGGGCTCGACGCCGCCTTCGTCCACGCCCCCACCACCGTCCACCCGGGGATCGTCACCCGGCTGCTGGAGGCCGGCGTCCCCACGTACGTCGACAAGCCCCTCGCCTACGAACTCGACGACTCCCAGCGGCTGGTGGAGCTCTCCGAACGGACCGGCACCAGCCTCGGCGTCGGCTTCAACCGCCGCTTCGCCCCGGGGTACGCACAGTGCCTGGAGCACCCCCGCGACCTGATCCTGATGCGCAAGAACCGGGTCGGCCTCCCCGAGGACCCCCGCACCCTCGTGCTCGACGACTTCATCCACGTCGTCGACACCCTGCGCTTCCTGCTCCCCGGGCCCGTCGAGCACACCGGCGTGCGGGCCCGTGTCCGCGACGGGCTCATGCACCACGTGGTGCTCCAACTCTCGGGTGACGGATTCACCGCCCTCGGCATGATGAACCGGATGAGCGGCTCCGCCGAGGAGATCCTCGAAGTCTCCGGACAGGACGCCAAGCGCGAGGTCCTCAACCTCGCGGAGGTCGTCGACCACAAGGGTCAGCCGTCGGTGCGGCGCCGCGGCGACTGGGTGCCGGTCGCCCGGCAGCGCGGCGTCGAGCAGGCCGTGCTGGCCTTCCTCGACGCCGTCCGCGCCGACAAGTTCCTCAGCGCCCAGGACGCACTGGCGACCCATGAGCTGTGTGAGCGGGTGGTGCGGGAGGCCCTGGAGCAGGCCTCCTGAGAGCACGCAGGCCCTCGGCCGCGCAGAACGCAGCCAGCACCGCCAGCGCGCCGTACACCGCCCAGTCCCCGAACCGGGCGTACGGCGTGGTGCCCCGGGCGAGCGGGATCCCGTAGACCGCCGCGGTGCTCCGGTCCGTGCCGAGCCGGGGGCCCAGCCGCTCCCCTTCCGGCCCGTACACCGCGCTCACCCCGGTCAGCGTGGCGTGCACCATCGGCCGGCCCGTCTCCGCCGCCCGCAGCGCCGCCAGTGAGGCGTGCTGCGCGGGCGCCCAGCTGTCCTGGAACGTGGAGGTGGCGGACTGTGCCACGAGCAGCTCGGCACCGCTCCTCGCGAGCCTTCTGCTCATGTCCGGGAATGCCGACTCGAAGCAGACCAGGGGACCCACCCGCAGAACCGAGCGGTCCTCGCCGCCCCGCAGGGCCATCACCACCTGACGGTCGCCCCGCATCCGGTCCTCGCCCGCGGCCTTGCCCACCGACGTGGCCCAGCCGAGGACGGTGCGGAAGGGCACGTACTCGCCGAAGGGGACGAGCCGCATCTTGTCGTAGCGATCACCCGTCGGCCCGCCGGGACCCACCAGCACACTGCTCTTGAAGATCCCCGGCCGGTCGGAGCGCCGGGCGTCCACGTTCACCAGCACATCGGCGCCCACCTCACGCGACAGCGCGGCGAGCCGGGCCGCGAGATCACGCCGCACCGCCAGATCCGCGCCGACGCTGCTCTCACCCCACACCACGAGGTCCGGCCGCTGCCCCGCCAGTTGCCGGGTGAGCTCCTCGCTGCGGGCGAAACGCCGCTCCGCGCCGCCCACGCCGTTGACGACCCCCGGCTGGACGACCGCCACACGGATCACCCCGCCGGTCCGGTCCGGCCGCGGCGCCCACAGCCACACCGCGCCCGCCGCCACCGCGCACGCGCACACGGCGGCGACCGCCGTGATCCGCGCCGGGGGAACGGCCACCAGCACGGCCACCGCGGTGTTCACCGCCACCACCAGCAGCGTCACCAGCCACACCCCGCCCACCGAGGCGAGCCGAAGCGCCGGCGGGACCTGCCACTGGCTCGCGCCCAGCAGCCCCCACGGACCGCCCAACCCCTCCCAGGACCGCACCAGTTCGATCGCCAGCCAGCCCGAGGGGACGACGGCGACCGCCACGGCCGCCCGCCCGGCGGAGGGCCTGCCGGCCAGCACCGTCCGGACCAGCAGTCCCCACGGGGCCCACAGCAGCCCCAGCAGCGCCGCCAGGACCACGAGGAAGACATGCAGGTTCGGCATCAGCCAGTGGTGCACCGCGATCATGAAGCCGGTGCCGCCGAGCCAGCCGTCCAGAGCGGCCCGGCGGGCCGTGGGAGCGGTGCGGAGGACCAGCAGCCACGGCACCAGCGCGACGTACGCGAACCACCACAGCCCGGGGTCGGGGAACGCGAGCGCGGGCAGCGCGCCCGCCGTCACCGCGGCCGCGCCACGCCACCACGGCGACGACAACAGCCGGGTCGGCTGCTCCCGCCGGCCCACCGGAATCCGCATGCAGCGCCTCCACGAGAGCGGTGTCTGCCTCCAGTGTGGAGGAGCGGCCCGGGCCGGGACAGGCACGTCGATCATTCGGCCGCGCGCAGGAACGCGGCATGCCGCCACTTCTCGTGCACGGTCACCCGGCTCAGCCGCCAGCCGTCGTCGCCGCGCGCCAGGCCGAACGAGTAGCGGCCGCCGGCCACGAAGTCGTCTCCCGACTCCAGCCGCATCGGATTGACGTAGTCGGCCTGCACGTCCGCCCGGTCACCCGGGTACCCGTCCACCTCCCGCAGGAGAACCCGCCGGTTCACGATCAGGTGCTGGCGCACGGGGAACAGCCGCATCGTCTCCGCGAGCCAGCCCGCCACCTCGGCCGCCGGCCCCTCGATCCCTCCGGCGTCGCGGTAGTCGGCGCGCCCGTCCTCGGTGAACAGTGCCCGGTACGCGGGCCAGTCGGCGTCGTCCACGGCCACCGCGTACCGGGTGACGACTTCGTCGATGGCGAGCCGGTCCATCACGGTCGCGAGATCCACGCGCTGCGTCATCGGGCAAGTGTCGGGCAGCGGGCGCGCCACGCCAAGGGGCCCGGCACGGTCAGGGCCGGGGAGGGGGGACCGGTTCGCCGCGGCGCACCGCGCCCGGGGCGCGGGCGGCGGGGTGGTCGGCGTGGGCGGCGGACTGCAGCTGCCAGGGGACGCTCGTGACCATCACCCCGGGTGTGAACAGCAGACGGCTCTTCAGCCAGAGCGCGGACTGGTTGTGCAGCACGTTCTCCCACCAGTGGCCGACGACGTACTCGGGGATGAACACCGCGACGACGTCCCTCGGACTCTCGCGCCGGATCGAACGCACGTACACCAGTACCGGGCCCGTGATCTCCCGGTACGGCGAGTCCAGGACCTTCAGGGGCACATCGATCCCGGCTTCCTCCCAGTCCCGTTTCAGCTCGGCGGCGGAGTCCCGGTCGACGGCCACGGTCAGCGCCTCCAGCCGGTCCGGGTGGGTGGCACGGGCGTACGCGAGCGCCCGGAGCGTCGCCTTGTGCAGCCGGGAGACCAGGACCACGGTCAGCACCCGCGAGGGCAGCGCGAGTTCCTTGTGGGGGTCGGTGACCGCCAGTTCGGCCGACGTGGCGTCGTAGTGCCTGCGGATGCTGCGCATCGTCACCCACAGCACCGCGGCCGCGAGGACCGCCAGCCAGGCCCCCTGGGTGAACTTGGTCAGCAGCACGATCACCAGCACGAGCGCCGTGATGACCGCGCCGGTCCCGTTGACGATGCGGGACGTGCGGTGACGGCGGCGCAGCACGGGGTCCGTCTCGGAGCGCAGTTGGTGCCCCCAGTGCAGGACCATGCCGGTCTGGCAGAGCGTGAACGAGGTGAACACGCCGAGGATGTAGAGGTGGATGAGGCTCGTGACGTTCGCCCGGTACGCCCACAGCAGCACCCCCGCGACGACCGCGAGGGCCAGGATGCCGTTGGAGAAGGCGAGCCGGTCGCCCCGGTTGTGCAACTGGCGGGGCAGGTACCGGTGCTGGGCGAGGATCGAGGCGAGCAGCGGGAACCCGTTGAAGGCGGTGTTCGCGGCGAGGATCAGGACGAGGGCGGTCGCGGCCTGGACGTAGTAGAAGCCGAAGCTCCCCTCCCCGCCGAACACGGAGGCGGCCAGCTGCGCGATGACGGTGCGCTGCGTGTAGTCCTCGCAGTCGGGCAGGCCCGTCAGCCGACAGGGGTCGTCGGCGATGCGGACGTCGGCGACGATCGCGAGCGTGGTGACGCCGACGAACATCGTGACGGCGATGAGGCCCATCGCGGCCATCGTGGCCGCGGCGTTGCGCGACTTCGGCCTGCGGAACGCCGGGACGCCGTTGGAGATCGCCTCGACGCCGGTCAGCGCCGTGCAGCCGCTGGAGAACGCCCGCAGGACCAGCATCACCAGGGCGAGGCCGACGAGGTTCGCCTCCGCCGGCACCGGCTCGATGCCGTACTGCGCGGTCGCCGCCACCGGGGGATCGCCCAGGAGGTACCGCAGCAGTCCCGTGCCGCACATGAGGAGCATGCCGGCGATGAACAGATACGTCGGCGCGGCGAAGGCCCGGCCGGACTCGCGTACTCCGCGCAGGTTGATCGCGGTCAGCAGACCGACGAAGACGAGCGCCATCAGCACGCGGTACTCGGCCAGCGCGGGCACCGCCGAGATGATGTTGTCGACCCCGGAGGCCACCGACACGGCCACGGTCATCACGTAGTCGACCAGCAGCGCCGCGGCGACCACGAGGCCCGCCGAGGGCCCGAGGTTGGTCGAGGCGACCTCGTAGGAGCCGCCGCCGCTGGGGTAGGCGTGCACCACCTGGCGGTACGACAGGACCACCACGGTCATCAGGAACACGACCGCGGCCGCGATCCACGGCGTGAAGTGCAGATAGGCCAGCCCGCCCAGGGTGAGGACCAGGAGGATCTCCTGCGTCGCGTAGGCCACCGAGGACAGCGGGTCGGAGGCGAAGATCGGCAGCGCCAGTCGTTTCGGCAGCAGCGTCCCGCCGAGTTCCTCGCTGCGCAGCGCGCGACCGAGCACCAGCCGTTTGAGGAACGCCGTCACGTTGAACACGCCGCGAGGTTATGCGGGGGACCCGGTACGGCCCCGCCCCGCCGCGCCGTCGCGCAGCGGGGCGGGGGGCGTCATGGGCCGCCCGGGGGACCTCCGGGGACGCGCGAGGTCGGCGCCGGGGCGGGAGGTCAGCCCGCGGACTCGCCCGCGTGGGGGCTGAGCACGTCGGTGCCGACGAGGATGAAGATCAGGATGCCGAGGATGATCCGGTAGACGACGAAGGGCATGAAGCTCTTGGTCGTGATGAACTTCATGAACCAGGCGATGACCGCGTAGCCGACGGCGAACGCGATGACTGTCGCGAAGACGGTCGGGCCCCAGGACACATGGCCCTCGCCCGCGTCCTTCAGCTCGAAGACGCCCGAGGCGAGGACGGCCGGGATCGCCAGCAGGAACGAGTAACGGGCCGCCGCCTCACGGGTGTAGCCCATCAGCAGACCGCCGCTGATCGTGGCGCCGGAGCGGGACACACCGGGGATCAGGGCCATGGCCTGGCACACGCCGTAGATCAGGCCGTCCTTGACGGACAGGTCCCGCAGCGACTTCCGCTCCTTCACGACGCGGTGCTTGCCGCCCGCCTCGTCACGGGCCGCCAGGCGGTCCGCGACCCCGAGGACGATGCCCATGACGATCAGCATGGTGGCGGTCAGCCGCAGATCACGGAACGGTCCCTCGATCTGCTCCTTGAGCGTGACGCCGAGCACGCCGATCGGGATGGAACCGATGATCACCAGCCAGCCCATCTGGGCGTCGTGGTCCCGGCGCATCGCCTTGTCCGTCAGCGAGCGGAACCAGGCGCCGACGATGCGGGCGATGTCCTTGCGGAAGTAGATGAGCACCGCCGTCTCGGTGCCGATCTGGGTGATCGCGGTGAACGCCGCACCCGGGTCGTGCCAGCCGGCGAAGGCGGCGGTCAGGCGCAGGTGCGCGCTGGAGGAGATGGGGAGGAACTCCGTCAGCCCCTGGACGAGCCCGAGGATGAGTGATTCGAACCACGACATGAAAGCTAAGCCGTCCAAGTACTGGTCAGGTCGGAACGTACGGTACGGGCCGCGATCATGCGCCCATCGCGTGGCAGCGTAGCGTCCGAAGGTTTCGGGGTGTCGGGCGGGCTGCCCGCACGGCGGCCGCGCAGCCCCGGGCCCCGCGGCGGGGACGCCGCCGCCGGGCGGCCGGAGGGGTGGGCGTGGTGCGTGGTGGCGGGGCGCGGGACCGGCCGGGGGCGGTGGGCGTCCGCTCCGCCGGCGCTGTCGTCGGGTCTGCGGTCTGCGGTCTGCGGCTCCGGGACTGCCGACCTGGCGGTGGCGCGCCGAGGTCTGCGGGCGTGGGCCGGTACGTGGCGCGCTGCGGTGCGCCGGGACGGGCCGAGCGCTCCGTCAGGCGTCGTCGCGGGTCAGGCGGTGGCGCTTGCGCCAGGCGACGGTGGCGCCGGCCAGGGCGGAGACGACGATGAAGCCCGCCGCGGCCAGGAAGACGGGCGACGTGGGCGACGCGGCGGTGCTCCCGGCGATCACGTACGCCGCGGTGTTGGGGACCGAGCCCAGGCCGGTGGCCAGCAGGAAGGGGAGGTAACCCATCCGGGACACCGCGGCGCAGTAGTTGGCGGCGGCGAAGGGGATGCCGGGGAACAGCCGCAGCGCGAGCATCGAGCGGAACCCGTGCCGGCTCAACTGCCCGTCCGCGGCCTTGAGCCAGCGGCCGCGCAGCAGCGGCCGCAGCGCGTCCTGGCCGAGGAAGCGCCCCAGGGTGAAGGAGATGCCCGCGCCCAGCACCGTGCCGGCGACCGCCGCCGCCAGACCCGCCTGCGAACCGAAGAGCGCGCCCGCCGCCAGGTTCAGCAGGGGTCTCGGGACGAACGCCGCGGTGCACAGCCCGTACGCCACGGCGAAGAGCGCCACCGCCGTCGCACCGCCGACCTGCGGCGGCCAGCCCGCCACCAGCAGCTGCTGCGGTTCGTACGCCACGACCGTCGACGCCGCGGCGGCCAGGACGGCCACCAGCAGTGCGAGGCGGGACCAGGGGGAGAGGAGGACGCGGCCGAAGCGGAGAGCGAAGCCGTCGCGCGGCCCGGGGACGGGGTCGAGCATCCGGGGAGACTAACCGACCGCGCCGTGTGATCGCCGTAAGGTGTGGCACATGACGCTCCCGGTGCCGCGCAGCGCCCTCGCCGACACGGTGCTCGAACGGCTCACCGCGACCTATCCGGCCGCCGCCGACCCCGTCCGGGCCCGGGAGGCCGCCGCCTACATGAAGGACGTCGCCCCCTTCCTCGGGATCCGCACCCCCGAGCGCCGCGCCCTGTCGCGTACGGTCCTCGCCGGCACGCCCCGGCCCTCGGAGGCCGACTGCACGGCGATCGCGCTGCGCTGCTGGGAGCTGCCCGAGCGCGAGTACCACTACTTCGCCGCCGACTACCTGCGGCGTCACGCCGGACGCTGCTCGTCCGGGTTCGTCCCCGTGGCGCGCCGCCTGATCACCACCGTGTCCTGGTGGGACACCGTGGACACCCTCGCCGCGCACGTCGTCGGCGCGCTCGTCGCGGCCGATCCCGGGCTGGCCCGGGTGATGGACCGCTGGATCGAGGACGACGACCTCTGGATCGCCCGGACGGCTCTGCTCCACCAACTGCGCCACAAGGACGCCACGGACGCCGAGCGGTTGTTCCGGTACTGCCTGCGCCAGTCCGGCCATCCGGACTTCTTCGTCCGCAAGGCCATCGGCTGGAGCCTGCGCGAGTACGCCAAGACCGATCCGGACGCCGTGCGCGGCTTCGTCGACTCCGCGCGCGACCGCCTCGCGCCGCTCTCCGTGCGGGAAGCGCTGAAGAACCTCTGACGCGCGGCGGGCGGTCGACCGCCACCCCGCCGGTCCCGGCCGGCGAAAACCATTCGACGGGCGTCGATGCCGTCGGCGATCATCGACGCATGTTCCGGCAGACCTTCCCCGCAGCGCCGTCCGCAGTCGCGGACGCGCCGAAGGCTGTCCGCTTCCCCGCCTTCACGGCTTTCACGGCATTCCCCACGGGCCTCGCCGCCGCTGCGGCTGCCGCCGGGACGGGCGCTGCCACGGCCGTCGTCACCGCGGCCGACGCGGCTGTGTCCGCCGGCGGCGCCCGAAGCTGACTCTCCCCGGATCGTCCGGCGGACCCCGCAGGGGGAGGGTCGGTACGGCCCAGGGGTCCCCCTCCGCGAGGAGTTCACTCTCGAGTTCCGGGAAGGAACTGCGACAGCCATGCCCAAGACGGCATACGTGCGGACCAAGCCACACCTCAACATCGGCACCATGGGCCACGTCGACCACGGCAAGACCACTCTGACCGCGGCGATCACCAAGGTCCTCAGCGAGCGCGGGACCGGCACCTTCGTGCCGTTCGACAGGATCGACCGCGCCCCCGAGGAGGCCGCCCGCGGCATCACCATCAACATCGCGCACGTCGAGTACGAGACCGACACCCGGCACTACGCCCACGTCGACATGCCCGGGCACGCCGACTACGTCAAGAACATGGTCACGGGCGCCGCCCAGCTCGACGGGGCGATCCTCGTGGTCTCCGCGCTGGACGGGATCATGCCGCAGACCGCGGAGCACGTCCTGCTGGCCCGTCAGGTCGGTGTCGACCACATCGTCGTCGCCCTCAACAAGGCCGACGCGGGCGACCCCGAGCTGACCGACCTCGTCGAGCTGGAGGTGCGCGAGCTGCTCACCGCGCACGGATACGGCGGGGACGCGGTCCCGGTCGTGCGGGTCTCCGGCCTCAGGGCCCTCGAGGGCGACCCGCGCTGGACGTCCGCCGTGGAGGCGCTGCTCGACGCCGTCGACACCTATGTGCCGATGCCTGTCCGCTACACCGACGCGCCGTTCCTCCTGTCGGTGGAGAACGTCCTCACCATCACCGGCCGGGGCACGGTCGTCACCGGGGCGGTCGAGCGCGGCACCGTCCGCGTGGGCGACCGGGTGGAGGTGCTCGGGGCCGACACCACCACGGTCGTCACCGGTCTGGAGACCTTCGGCAAGCCGATGGACTCCGCCGAGGCCGGGGACAACGTGGCCCTGCTGCTGCGGGGCGTGCCACGCGACGCGGTCCGCCGCGGCCATGCGGTGGCCGCGCCCGGCAGCGTGACGCCGAGCCGTCGGTTCACCGCTCAGGTGTACGTGCTCTCCGGACGTGAGGGAGGCCGTACGACGCCGGTCACCACCGGTTACCGACCGCAGTTCTACATCCGGACGGCGGACGTCGTCGGGGACGTGGACCTGGGCCAGGCGGCGGTCGCCCGGCCCGGCGACACGATCGACATGACCGTCGAGCTGGGCCGGGACGTGCCCTTGGAGCCCGGGCTGGGCTTCGCGATCCGCGAGGGCGGGCGGACCGTCGGGGCGGGCACGGTCACCGGTCTGGTCTGACGCGGGGATCCGCCGCCCGCCCACGGCGGGCGGCGGATCCGCCCCGTACACGTCACACTGCATCCATGGCCGACATGGACCACAAGGGCACGGACGCGGGCACGGACCGGGAGGGACCGCCGGGGCGGCGCGGAACCGCGCTGGTGCTCGGCGGCGGCGGACTGGCCGGCATCGGCTGGGAGGTCGGTGTGCTGCACGGTCTCGCCGAGGCCGGGGCGGACGTCTCCGCGGCCGATCTGATCGTCGGGACCTCGGCGGGATCGGTGGTCGGCGCCCAGCTCTCCTCCGGGCTGCTCGCCCTGCCGGAGCTGTACGGGCGTCAGCTCGCCGATCTCGAGGGGGAGGTCCCCGCCGGGATGGGCCCGACCGTGCTCGCCCGTTACGTCTGGGGCGTGCTGCGTTCGCGGGACGCCGAGGCGTACGGCGCGCGCATGGGGCGGCTCGCGCTCTCCGCCCGCACCGAGCCGGAGGAGGTCCGGCGCGCGGTCTTCGCCGCACGGCTCCACACCCACGAATGGCCGTCGGCACGCCGCCTCGTCGTCACCGCGGTGGACGCCGTCACCGGGGAGTTCCACGCGTTCGACCGGGACAGCGGGGTGGGGCTGCTCGACGCCGTCGGCGCCAGTTGCGCCGTGCCCGGAGTCTGGCCGCCCGTCACGATCGACGGGCGGCGCTTCATCGACGGCGGTGTGCGGTCGTCCACGAACGCGGACCTCGCGGCCGGATACGGCACCGTCGTCATCGTCGCGCCCATCTCGGTCGGCGGCGGGCCCGTGCCCTCCGCGCGTGCGCAGGCGTCCAGGCTCGCCGCCGCGGGAGCGAACGTCGTGCTGATCACCCCTGACCGTGCGGCGCGCAGGGCGTTCGGGCGCAACGTCCTCGACCCCGCGCGCCGGGCGCCCTCCGCCCGCGCCGGCCGCGCGCAGGCGGTCGCCCACGCGGAGGCGGTACGGGCCGTCCTGACGACCTGAACCCCGGCCCGCCGTCCGGTCCCGGCCGCCCTTTCCCGGCCCTGGGCCCCTCCGGCGTTCGCCGGGACGGCCATGGGCGGACAATGGGCAGGTGGACGACCCCATCCCCGTCGAGCGCGCCGTGGACAACGGCACCGCCAAGCTCCTGCCCGACATCGACCGGCCCCGGGCCTGGCTGCTCACCGTGGAGGGAGCGCCGCAGTCGTACGTGGACCTCGACGATCCGACGCATCTGGAGTTCGAGTACGCACGGCGACTCGCGCACGTCATCGACGCGACGGCGGAGGAGGGCACACCGCTCGACGTCCTGCATCTCGGCGGCGGCGCCCTCACCCTGCCCCGGTACGTCGCCGCCACCCGCCCCGGCTCACGGCAGGACGTGGTGGAGGCCGACCGCGGACTGCTGGCACTGGTCGCCGAGCGGCTGCCGCTGCCGCCCGGCTCGGGGATATCCGTCCACGCGGCGGACGCGCGCGCGTGGCTGGAGCGAGCGCCCGAGGACTCGGCGGACGTCCTGATAGCCGACGTGTTCGGCGGCTCGCGGGTGCCGGCCCATCTCACCTCCCGGGAGTACGCCGGAGCCGCCGAGCGAGCCCTCCGCCCCGGCGGCGTCTACGCGGCGAACCTCGCCGACAGCGCCCCGTTCGACTTCCTCCGCTCCCAACTGGCCACTTTCGCGGCCGTGTTCCCGGAGCTCGCCCTGGTCGCCGAGCCGGGAGTGCTGCGCGGACGCCGCTTCGGCAACGCGGTGCTGCTGGCCTCGCACACGCCGATCGACGTCGCCGGCCTCGCGCGCCGTACCGCGTCGGACGTCTTCCCGGCCCGTGTGGAGTACGGCGACGGCCTGCGGCGCTTCATCGGCGACGCCCGGTCCGTGAGCGACGAGGACGCGACCGGATCACCCGAGCCGCCCGCGGGTTCGTTCGGCGTCGGCTGACCGTCCGGGCGCGGACCGGCGATCAGGCGCCGGGCCGTTCGCCGTGGGCGCGGCGGTGCAGTTCCCGGACCTCCTCGGCCAGACCCGGCACCGGCCCCTCGACCGTGAGGCCGGGGACGACGTCCCGCACCGGCAGTGCGCGCACCGGGGCGGCGGGCAGACCGAGTTCGGCCAGCCAGGCGACCGTCTGCTCCGCCGAGCTCACGTACACGATGCGGCCCAGGCCGACCCATCCGTGCGCCGCCGCGCACATGGGGCAGTGCTCGCCCGAGGTGTACACCGTGGCGGCGGCCCGCTCCCGCTCCGCCATGTTCTCGGCCGCCCACCGGGCCAGCGTGAACTCCGGGTGGCGCGTCGCGTCGCCGGCCGTGGCGACCCGGTTGCGGTCCTCGGCGAGCACGCTGCCGTCCGCCCCGACCAGTACGGAGCCGAAGGGTTCGTCACCGGCCTCCGCGGCCTCGGCGGCGAGCTCGACACAGCGGCGCAGATGGCGCAGCTCGGTCTCGGGACGGTCCTTGTGCGTCACGGCCGCTCCGTTCGTCCGGTGTGCCCAGGGGGCCGGGCGGACCGCCGTCCGTGCCGGTGGCCCCGGCGCAGCCTACGCAGCACGGCTTGCCGGCGGGACGCGACACGGGTGTGCCGGGCGGGTCAGGGCTGTGTGTCGGGGCGTCGCTCGTCCGTCCGTGGGCGGGCCGGGTGTGCCAGGCGGGACCCGGCATCGGGGCGGGCAGGATGCGACCCGGGCTGCGCCTGGGAGCGTCGCCGTCCGTCCGGATACGTGACGGGCCGACGGACCTGACCGGGACCGACACGGACGCGACCGGGACCGGGACCGGGACGGACGGACGTGACCGGGACCGGGACCGGGACCGGGACCGACGGACGTGACCGGGACCGACACGGACGCGACCGACGGACGCGTCCGGGCGCGCCCGTCGCAGCGCCACCCGCCCGCCGGAGGGCGGACGCGACGGTTACAGGGTTTCCCGCGTGTGCAGTTCGGTCGCCGTGCCGGCGGCCGGCGCCGGGGCGGGGCCGTGGCCGGCCACGTGCTTCGTACGGCGCGTCAGATTCCGTACGTCCGGGACCAGCAGCACCAGCGCCGTCACGATGACGATCAGCGCCGCGCAGCCCCACAGCGCCGTCTCCCGGCCGAAGAAGCTCTCCGCCGGACCGGCCAGGGCCGTCGAGAGCGGCAGCATCGCGGTCGACCCGAACCAGTCGTACGCGGACACCCGGGACAGCTTCTCCTCCGGGATCTCCTGGTGCAGCGTGGTCATCCAGGCGACGCCGAACACCTCGATCGCCGCGCCGCTGACGAACATGACCACGATCAGCGCCCCGATCGACACCGGCACCGCGAGCGCCGCCGACGGCAGCGCCAACGGGAACACGCACAGCGTGCCGACGAGCAGCATCCGCCGCGGCTTCCAGCGCATCATCAACAGCGCCCCGCCCAGCGTGCCGGCGCCGAACGCCGCGAGCGCGAGGCCCCACGGGCGGGCTCCGCCCAGCGACTCCTCGGCGACCAGCGGCCCGTACACGGCGTCCGCGGCACCGACGACCGCGACGACGACCGAGAACTGCGCCACGATCGACCACAGCCAGGGGCGGCTCGTGACTTCCTTCCACCCGTCCCGCAGATCGGCGAGCAGGCCGTCACCGGGGGCCCGCGCCGGGATGTGACCGACGTCGAGGAACGCGCGGAGCGCGCCGGCGACCGCGAACGCGGCGGCGTCGACGGCGAGCACCCAGCCCGGGCCGACGGCGGCGATCATCGCGCCGCCGAGCGCCGCGCCGCCGATGCCCGCACCGTGCATCGCCATCCGGAAGAGCGCGAAGGCCCGGCCGGCGTGCTCGCCGTCGACGGTGGACATCAGCATGCCCTCGGCGGCGGGGTTGAAGAACGCCTGCCCGGTGCCGCAGAGCGCGGTGAGGAGCATCATCTGCCACAGCTGCGGGTCACCGGCCAGGACCAGTACGGCGAAAGCCGCCTGCGACACGCAGTTGAGGGCGTTGGCCGCCACCATGACACGGTGCCGCGGCAGCCGGTCGGCGATCGCGCCGCCGATGAGCAGGAACAGCACGAGCGGGAGGGTGCGGGCCGCCGCCACCAGCCCCACGTCGCCGCCGTCGCCGCCGGACTCCAGCACCGCGAACGCCGCGGCGATCAGCGCGCCGTGCGCGCCCAGGTTGGTGACGATCGCGGCTGCGGTCAGCAGCGAGTAGTTGCGCCCGGCCCATTCGGGACGGCGGCGGAGGAGCGGCGTACGAGAAGTCACCCCGGGACTATCGCCGCCGCCGCCCTCACTTGCCAAACCGGTTTCAGGACGACGGGATCTCCGCGAGCCGCACGGTCCCCAGGATCTGCTGGATCGTCGCGTCCGGGATCTCCCCGGTGACGCCCTTGTTGGCGTAGAGCACCCAGGAGGCGAAGTCACCCTTGGCGTTCTTGAAGGAGAAGGCGATGGCCTTGCCGTCGCTGTCGCACTTGTTCTCCTTCTTCACCCCGATCGCTGTCGCCGTCGCGACATGGCCGCTGAGCCCCGACTTCGTGGTGTACGGCTGCGCCTTGGTGACCTTGACGGTGCCCTTGGGCTCGGTCTGGGCATAGGCGGCCCAGACCCAGTTGCCTGCCTCGTTGTACGCGGCCTCGGCGGTGTTCTTGGCGCCCTGGCCGCCCTTCGTGCCGGTCGCGCCCAGCCCGGAGTCCTCCGCCTTGCCGTCGAGGTCGGAGTCGACCGAGCACCACTTGCTCTTGAAGTAGGCGGGGGCGGTCATGACGACGACGGGCGAACCGTCGCCCTTCTTCTCGTCCTCGAAGCCGGTGGCCACGCCCGTTCCCGCGATCTCCCAGCCCTCCGGCACGTCGAACTGGGTGCCGTGCTTCGGGTTGGTGACGACCTTCCAGCCCGGGATCGTCGGCGCGGCACCGCCGGAGCCGTCGCGCGGGTTGTCGGTGGGTGAGGGGGCCTCGGTGGGTCGGGACGACGACGCGGCGGGCTTCTTGCCGTCCGCCACGTCCGGGCCCTTGTCGTCGTCCTGCAGCACGAGGACACCGGTGATCACGGCGGCGGCGACCACGGCCGTGGCGGCGACGATCGCGACCACGACGGTCTTCTTCTTGTCCTGGGGGCCGCCGGACTGGGGCGGTCCGGGGACGGTGTACTGCGGCACGGTCGGCTGCTGGTACGGGTTGGGCTGCTGGTAACCCTGCTGCGGGTACCCGGGCTGCTGCGGGTAGCCCGGCTGCTGATACGGGTTCTGCTGCTGGTACCCCGGCTGCGTGTAAGGGTTCTGGTCCTGCGGGTTCTGCTCGCCCCCGGGCGGCTGCTGTCCTGGCCACATGGCGAGTAACCATAGAGGTGCGGCGTGTTCGGTGGCACGTCCGCCCCCGTGAGGGGATGGCGAAGTTCTGCTACCCGTGGGTAACATCCGGTGCATGAGTGCAGACCAGATGTCCGTCGGTGAGCTGCTCGCCGCCACGGTCCCCATGGCCAGGACCCTGAACCTGGAGTTCCTGGAGACCTCCGCAGAGCGTGCCGTGGTCCGGTTGCCGGACCAGGCCGACTACCACAACCACGTCGGCGGGCCGCACGCCGGAGCGATGTTCACGCTGGCCGAGTCCGCCAGCGGAGCGATCGTGCTCGCCGCCTTCGGCGAGCAGCTGTCGCGGGCCGTGCCGCTCGCGGTGAAGGCCGAGATCGCCTACAAGAAGCTCGCCAAGGGCGTCGTCACCGCCACGGCGACCCTCGGGCGCCGCGCGGCGGAGGTCGTCGCGGAACTGGACGCCGGTGGGCGCCCCGAGTTCCCGGTGACCGTCGCGATCACCCGTGACGCGGACGGCGCGGTGACCGGCGAGATGACGGTCGTCTGGACGCTGCGTCCGAACGGCTGACCCTCCCGCGGCGGACGCGGCGCCGCTGCCGCCGGCCGCGGTGCCGGGCGGGCTCGCCGGACCCGCCGCGCACGCGGGAAATCCCGGGCGTCCCCGCGCCCCCGACCGGACGCGGGGAACGTCCTTCGCTCCAGGTAGGCTGCCCGGCGTGCGCGGCGGAGAGCGCACGCCGGGCAGCCCGAGCCCGATCGCACACGGGCAAGGGCGGGCTCCACGACCACGAGCCGACGCCCGGGACAACGGGAGGACCCTGCGTTGCACGTCCAGGAGTGGCTCGAGACCGTGCCGGCCGTGGCCGTCTACGTCCTGGTGGGCGTGGTCATCGGACTCGAGAGCCTCGGGATCCCGCTGCCGGGTGAGATCGTCCTCGTCAGCTCCGCCCTCCTCGCCTCCCAGCACGGCGACATCAACCCCTGGGTCCTCGGCGCCTGCGCCACCGCCGGCGCGATCATCGGCGACTCGATCGGCTACGCCATCGGGCGCAGGGGCGGACGGCCCCTGCTGGCCTGGTGCGGCGGCAAGTTCCCCAAGCACTTCAGCGAGGCCAACATCGCGCTGGCCGAGCGGTCCTTCCAGAAGTGGGGTATGTGGGCCGTCTTCTTCGGCCGCTTCGTCGCCCTGCTGCGGATCTTCGCGGGCCCCCTCGCCGGCGTGCTGCGCATGCCCTACTGGAAGTTCCTCGTCGCCAACGTCTTCGGCGGCATCCTCTGGGCGGGCGGTACGACCGCCGTCGTGTACTCGGTCGGTATCGTCGCCGAGGCGTGGCTGAAGCGCTTCTCCTGGCTGGGACTCGTCCTGGCCGTGGCCTTCGGCGTGACCTCGATGCTCGTCCTGAGGAGCCGCGCCAGGAAGGCGGCCGCACGGGCCGGGGCCGCGGACGGCGGTGGGACGGCCGCCCCGGCGGACGGCCCGGTCCCGGCATCGCCTACGGTGCCGGTGGGCGCGGCACCGAAGTAGCAGGGCGAGGAGACGAAGACGATGGGTGAGCAGGCACTGATCTCGGGAGTCGGCGGCAAGGAGCCGCAGATCTCCCCGGAGGCGTTCACCGCGCCCACGTCAGTCGTGATCGGCGAGGTCACCATGGCGGCGGGCGCGAGCGTCTGGTACCACACCGTGCTGCGCGCCGACTGCGGCCCCATCGTGCTCGGCGCCGACAGCAACGTCCAGGACAACTGCACCGTCCACGTCGACCCCGGGTTCCCCGTGACCGTCGGCGAACGCGTCTCCGTCGGCCACAACGCCGTGCTCCACGGCTGCACCGTGGAGGACGACGTCCTCGTGGGCATGGGCGCGACCGTCCTCAACGGCGCCCACATCGGCGCCGGGTCCCTCGTCGCGGCGCAGGCGCTCGTGCCGCAGGGCATGCGCGTGCCACCGGGCTCCCTCGTCGCCGGAGTGCCGGCGAAGGTCAAGCGGGAGCTCACGGACGAGGAGCGCGAAGGCATCAAGCTCAACGCCGCGATGTACCTGGAGCTGGTGAAGAGCCACCGCGCGGCGGTCGACGGCTGACGCGCGGCCGGTCGGGGAGGCGGTCCCCTCGGGTGGTCCGCCGGGCCCGGTGGGCGCCGGGCTCGCGGTTCGCCCCGGGCGCTCGGCGGTACGGCTCTCCGGCCGTCCCTCCGATCCTTCGCCGGTCGGTCCGTCCGGTGTCCGGCTGCCTGGCTGTGCGGCCGGTCGTATCTCCGTCCGTTCGCCGGTCGGTCCGTCCGGTGTCCGGCTGCCCGGCTCCTCCGGCCGCGTGCGCTGTCCGTCCGCCTGCTCCGGTCGAGGTACGGCTACGGGCTCGCGCGCCCCTTCGCCCTGCCACGTCGCCCGGCCCACCGGTTCTCATCGGGTTCCGTGGCGCCCGACGTCAGCGCGGCCGTCTCCCTCCGGGCGCGCGGCTGCCGTGGCCCTCGCGCGCAGGTGCCGCGCACCTCGGCATCGCCCGCCGTCACATGGGTACCCGCCTGCGCAGAAGACCCCGGAAGACCCGTGGAGAAACCCGGAAGGCGCAACCATGACCACCCCGAAGGAACCGCCCCCGGACGGGCCCGAACCCGTGCCGAGCGGTCCCGAGCCCGTACCGCGCGATCCCCAGCCGCCCGAGCCCTCGCCGGACCCGGCCCCGCCCGCCGACCCCGAACCGGGCACCCGCCCGACGCCCGAGCCGCCGGACTGACGTCCGTTCCACCCGAGTGTCCGTGTGCTCAACGTCACCGATTGCGGACGCTGGGTGAGCGGCGCAAGGTGGATGTGCCAGTCCACCCCCCACGCTGAAGGGACCACCGACATGGGCAAGGCAAAGGCCAAGGCGAAGCAGGCCAAGGGCAAGATGAAGGAAACCGCCGGCAAGGTCATGAGCGACCGCGAGATGCAGGCCGAGGGCCGTGGCGAGCAGATGGCGGGCAAGGCCCAGGAGGCCGCGCACGACGCCGGCGAGCGGATGAGGAAGTCCGGCCGCTGAGTCGGGCCTACGCCGCTCATGCCCGGGGCGGCCGCACCGCACTTCGTGCCGGCGCGGCCGCCCCGGTGCGTCCGGGGTCCCGCGGACACGGCGACATCCCGCTTCCCCGGTCTCAGTCGTCGTTCCGTCCCAGGCTGCGTCGGATCCGGACCTTCACGTCGTCGAGCCACCTGCGGCTCGACAGGCGCTCGCGGGCGTGCCGGTCGAGTTCCTCGATGAGTCGTTCGGAGCGCTTCTCGACGTCCAGTTCATCGAGGATCCGGTCCGCCTCCGCGAGCAGCGCCCCGTGCAGCTGCCAGTGCCGATGGTCCTTGCGCAGGTCGTCGAGCAGCATCGCGGCGACCCTGTCCCGGCAGACGCGGCCCTCGGCGAGTTCCTGCGACAGGCGGGCCTCGGCGTCCGCGCCGGTGACCGACATCTGGGTGGTGATCAGTGAGGTGAAGGCCCCGATGGCATCGGACAGATGACCGAACAGGTCCTGCAGCCCCTTGGTCACGGCAGGAGGGAAGAGCGTCCCGTCGGGCTGGGTCTTCGCCAGGTCCGTGAGCGTCCGGCAGGAGACCCGCAGGATCACCGCGCAGATCTCCAGCGCGTCCAGCCCGGTCCGGAGCACGACGCGGGAGAGCACCGGCTCCTTGACCCGCGGATTGAAACGCAGACTGTCCTCCGCCTGCCGCAGCGCCGCGTCCACCTGCACGATGTCGTGATCGAGCCGGCGCGCCTCGTGCAGCCTGGCCGCCGCCTGCGCCACCGGCGTGTGCTCGCCGAGTTCCTCGGCGATGTGCGCCAGCAGCCCTCGCATCCGCCCCGCCAGGTCGCTGATCGCCGCGCTGGCGTCGCTCACCCAGACGGGCGGCACGAAGAGGACGTTGAAGAGCAGCCCCACCACGGCGCCGATCAAGGTCTCCAGCACCCGGTCCCAGGCCGTCGACGTCACCTGTGTCACGCCGAGGACGAGCATGGCGCTGATCGCCACTTCGGGCACGAACTCGCCGACCTTCACGAACCGCCCGATGACCAGCGAGGCGAGGATCACCAGCCCCAGACTCCACCAGCTCAGCCCGACCAGAGCGCTGAAGCCGATCGCGATCAGCACGCCCGCCACGACCGAGTTCACCCTCCGGATGCCGGTCGTGAGCGTGGAGTAGAGGGTGACCTGGACGACGAGGAGCGCCGTCAGGGGCGCGGTGAGGGGTACGGCCTCACCGCTGAGCTGGAGGGCGATGACGTAGGAGACGACCGCGGCGGCGGTGGATCGCACCGTCTGGACGACCGCCGGTTCGCGATGACGCCGTACCAGGTCACGGAGCGGTTCGCTGGTTGCTGCCACTCTTGTTCTTTCCCCTCGTCCCCTCGTCGTGGATACGCAGGTCCTCCCACCCCAGACTGCCGTCTGGGCCGTCCCTCGCAATTCCGCACGCCGCACGGCGTGGGGCGAAGATCACAGCGCACGTCCCGGGTTGCCCGCACCCGGGCCCACTAACGTGTCCTGGTGCCGAAAAACCGAAACACGTTCTCCCCGCTGACCGCCTGGTGGGGGCGTCTGCTGTCGCGGGCCGTGCACAGTGGCCGGCGCTGGGCGCAGGAAGCGGGCGCGGTGACCGCGGAGCGGCCGGGACCGCTGCGTTTCCGCAGGATCGGCGCCGGTACACGGCTGGCGTTCCCTCAGGGAACGGTGTTCGGAGAGGCGTGGATCGAGCTCGGTGAGCACTGCATCATCGCGGAGCAGGTGACGCTGACCGCGGGCATGATGCCCGGCCTCGATCTCGGTCCCGATCCGATCCTCACCCTCGGCAACGGTGTGGTGCTGGGCCGCGGGAGCCACGTCATCGCCGACACGACGGTGACCATCGGCTCCGACACGTACTGCGGTCCGTACGTCTACATCACCTCGACCAACCACAGCTACGACGATCCGCACACGCCGGTCGGCAAGCAGTGGCCGCGCGCCGAGCCCGTGGAGATCGGGCCCGGCTGCTGGCTCGGTACGGGCGCGGTGATCCTGCCCGGGGCGCGGCTCGGCCGCAACGTCGTGGTCGCGGCCGGGGCCGTCGTCCGCGGCCGGGTGCCCGACCACGCGGTGGTCGCGGGGGCGCCCGCGAAGGTGGTCCGCAGCTGGGACCCGGTCGAGGGCTGGCAGCCGCCGCTCAGGTCGCCCGCGCCCCTGCCGATCCCGGAAGGCGTGACTCCGGAGCAGCTGGTCGCCCTCGCCGAGCTCGAGGAGCGCTGACCGGCCCGCCGTCCGGCGGAACCTGCCAGCCGGCGACAGGGTCAGCCCGTCGCCAGGAGGACCGTGCCGACGAGCGCGAGCCCGGCGCCGGCGGCCTGCACCGCGCGGAGCCGCTCCTTGAGCACGCCGCGCGCCGCCAGGGCCGTGACCACCGGGTACAGCGAGGCGAGCACGGCCGCGACCGCCACCGGACCCTGCTGTGCGGCGATCGAGTACGTACCGTTCGCGGCGACGTCGGCCAGACCGACGAAGGCGAGTGCCGGCAGCGCACGGACGACCGGACCCCGTCCGCCGTCCTCCGGCAGCGCACGGCCGCCCCGCTTCACCGACACGTACAGCGCCGCGCCGCCCACCAGCACGTTCGTGACCCGCTGGACAAAGAGCGCCAGGAAGAGGCCGGTGAGCGTGGTCGATGCCTCGGCGATGAGCGCCATCACGGAGCCGAAGCCGAACGCGGCGAGCAGGGTCAGCAGGACCGCCTGCCGCTGCACGGGTGCGCCCCGCAGTTCCGGGCCGCCGGCGAGCAGCACGCCCACGACGGCCACGGCGATGCCCGCGAACTGCAGCAGCCCCGGCCGCTCGCCGAGGAGGAGGCCCACCGACACGGGCACGACGACACCGAGCGACCCCAGCGGGGAGACGACCCCCATGGGGCCGAGAGCCAGCGCCTTGTAGAAGCTCAGCATCGCCACCGGTCCCACGACGCCGGCGGCCACCGCGTACCAGAGCTCGGGACCGGCCTCGCTCCAGCCGCCGGTCGCCACGACGATCGCGCCGAGCACGGCCACGGCGATCGTCTGCGACACCACCACGACCGTCAGTGCGGGGATTCGTCGTGTCAGCAGTCCGCCGCCGAAGTCGGCCAGCCCCCACAGAAGGCTGGTGGCCAGGGCGAACAGTGCTGTCATGAGTGCCTCGCAGTACAGTTCGGTGAACGATCGGGTGCACCACACCGTAGTGCAATGTATTGAACTAATCCATTGATTATATTGGACGGAATGTGTCGGACCTCGACCAGCTCACGCAGTCGCTCGCCCGGAACCTCAAGCGCTGGCGCGGCGAGCGGGGGTTCACGCTCGACGCCCTTGCCGCCCGCTCGGGGGTCAGCCGCGGAATGATCATCCAGATCGAGCAGGCGCGCACCAATCCGAGTGTGGGCACCACGGTCAAACTCGCCGACGCCCTCGGGGTCAGCATCACCACGCTCCTCGACTACGAGAAGGGCCCGCAGGTCCAGCTCGTGCCGCGAGAGCAGGCCGTACGGATGTGGTCCACCCCCGGCGGCAGCTCGACCACGCTCCTCGTCGGCACCGAGGCCCGGGGCCCGCTGGAACTGTGGGCCTGGACGCTGATGCCCGGGGAGGAGAGCGCCTCCGATCCCCATCCCGACGGCACCGTCGAACTCCTGCACGTCACCTCCGGGGAACTGACCCTCGTCGTCGACGGGCAGCCGTACACCGTGCCCGCGGGTACCTCGGCCACGTACGAGGCGAACGTGCCGCACGTCTACCGCAACGCGGGCACCGGGACGGTCGAGATGACCATGGCCGTCTCCATCCCGCCCGTCCGCTGAGCCGGCCGGCGCCGGCAACCCCGTGGGCTGACGCGGCCGTCGGCAACCCCGTGCGTCGAGGCGGCCGGAGTCGGCAGCCCGTCCCCCGAGACGGCCCGCCGGGGACGTCCCGTCCGCTGTTAGCGTGCCCGTATGCGCGCACCCATCGGAGACTTCGACGACGCCCGGCCCGCACCCGACTGCCTCGACCTCCTCACCGCGCCGGTCGCCGACGCCGTACGGGCCTGGCAGGGCGACGTCCCGGCAGAGCAACTGCTCTACGTCGACACCGACCCGGCCATCGCCGACACCGCGGTGTTCGTCGAGCACCACGGAGCCGACCTCCTCGGCACGTCGGCCAACTGTGTCGTCGTGGCCGGGAAGCGCGGCGGGGAGACGACCCTCGCCGCGTGTCTGGTCCTGTCCAGGACCCGGGTGGACGTCAACGGCGCCGTGCGCCGCCGACTCGGGGCCCGCAAGGCGTCGTTCGCGTCGATGGAGACCGCGACGGGCGAGACCGGCATGGAGTACGGCGGGATCACCCCGATCGGTCTGCCCGTCGGCTGGCCGCTGCTCGTGGACTCCGCGGTCGTCGACACGGAGTGGGTGCTGATCGGGAGCGGCCGCCGCCGCGGCAAGCTGATCGTGCCCGGGAAGGTCTTCGCCGGGCTCCCCGGCGCAATGGTCCTGGACGGCCTCGGCACCGCCTGACCCACCCGGCACGGCCGGACGCGGTCCGGGCCGTCTCACGCCGGCCCGGCTTCCGGCCCCACCGTGTCAGTCGAGCAGGGGGATCTCGATCGCCGGGCAGCGGTCCATGACCATGTCGAGGCCCGCGGCGCGGGTCCGCTCGTACGCCTCCTCGTCGATGACGCCCAGCTGGAACCAGACGGCCTTGGCGCCCTTGGCCACGGCCTGATCGGCGACCGTGCCCGCGAGGTCGCTGTTCACGAAGACGTCCACGACGTCGACGTCGAACGGCACGGCGTCGAGGGACGGGTAGCCCTGCTCCCCGTGGACCGCCTCGGCCTTCGGGTGCACCGGCACGATGCGCTTGCCGTGGCGCTGCAGGACCTTGGCGACTCCGTAGGCGGCGCGCCGCTCGTTCGTGGAGAGGCCGACGATCGCCCAGGTGTCGCCGAGTTCGTTCAGGATCCTGCGGACGGTGTCCGTCTCGCTGTGCACGCTGTGTCTCCCTCGGGTCGCATGTCCGCCTGAGACGGGAACGGCCGACAGCCGCGAGCCATTCCCGGTGGGCGCGGGTCGGAGGCGATCGGTACCGAACCCGTACGACGGATACGACTCCCGCGGCAGTCCTGCGTAAGAGCCGGGGTTCCGGGGCGACCGGGTCGCGCAGGGCGGGTGTCCGGGGCGCCGCACCTGCAACGCCCCCGCGGGTGTGGCCGCTCGAGCCGTCCTCCGGTGCCGTTGACCGGCAGCGGAGGACGACGTCGGGGGCGCCACCCTCGCGGAACCCCACCCTGCCGACACCGAACGCGAGGGCGAGCGTGGGCTCCGGCCGGGCCGGCGGTTCCGGATCGCGCTCACAGGTGCGGTCGGCCGCCGAGGCATCGCCGGCAGGCCGCACACCCCGCAACCGCCCGGCGTGCGCCTCCGGCGATCGTCCGCTACCGCCTCGTCCCCACCCGCACCCGCCGCGGGCGATCCCGTCCCGCACCCGGGCCCGCCGTCCGCAGCACCCGCCCCGCCCACGCGGCCCACCAGGCACGCGCACCGGGCCTGCCGCCGGTCCGCCCGAGGACCGGGCGGACCGGCGGGCCGCGGAGCGGCATAGGGTGGCGGGATGCAGGAGCAGTACCGGACGGTCGCCCGTGAGGGCGTGCACGAGATCGAGATCAACCGATCGCGCTTCCTCTGCGCGCTCAGCCCGGCCGCGACCGAACAGGAGGCGCAGGACTTCGTCGCGCGCGTCCGCAAGGAGCACCCGACCGCCACCCACAACTGCTTCGCCTACGTCATCGGCGCCGACGCCGCCGTCCAGAAGGCGAGCGACGACGGCGAGCCCGGCGGCACGGCCGGCGTGCCGATGCTCCAGATGCTCCTCCGCCGTGACGTCCGCTACGCCGTGGCCGTCGTGACCCGTTACTACGGTGGCGTCAAGCTCGGTGCGGGCGGGCTCATCCGCGCGTACGGCGGTGCGGTCGGCGAGGCCCTGGACGCGCTCGGCACCGTGACCCGGCAGCGCTTCCGGCTCGCCACCGTCACCGTCGACCACCAGCGTGCGGGCAAGGTCGAGAACGACCTGCGCGCGACCGGCCGGGAGGTCCGTGACGTGCGGTACGGGGAGGCGGTCACGATCGAGGTCGGGCTGCCCGACTCCGAGGTGGACGTCTTCCGCGCCTGGCTCGCGGACACCACTGCGGGTACGGCGGGGCTGGAGCTCGGGGGAGAGGCGTACCGGGACGCCTGAAGCCGGGCAGCATAGCCCGGATCGAGCCGGTCCCTCCCGGAAACGGGCGAAAACCGAGCCCCCGGAAGGAGCGGGCGACCACCGGCGCTAACGTGGTCGGTGCCGTCCGACGGGCCACGCGCCCGCCGGGCGCCGGCTTCCGGGCCGGGGAGGGGACACGATCAGGTCGGAGCCGTTTTCTTGAGATTTCTGCACACGTCGGACTGGCATCTCGGGCGCTCGTTCCACCGGGTGAGCCTGCTCGGCGCACAGGAGGCGTTCCTCGACCATCTGGTCGCGACCGCGCGCGAACACGACGTAGACGCCGTGCTCGTGGCAGGGGACGTCTACGACAGGGCCGTCCCGCCCCTGGCCGCCGTGGAACTGTTCGACGACGTGCTGCACCGGCTCGCCGACGCGGGCGTACCCACCGTGATGATCTCCGGCAACCACGACTCCGCCCGCCGGCTCGGAGTCGCCTCCGGGCTGATCGAACGCGCCGGGATCCACCTGCGGACGGACCCGGCCGGCTGCGCCACCCCCGTGGTGCTGCGCGACGGGCACGGCGACGTCGCGTTCTACGGTCTGCCGTACCTGGAACCCTCCCTCGTACGGGACGAGTTCCGCACGGCGGCCGCGGGCCACGAGGCCGTCCTCGGCGCCGCGATGGAGCGGGTGCGGGCGGACCTCGCGCAACGGGCGCCCGGCACCCGCTCCGTCGTCCTCGCGCACGCCTTCGTCGCGGGCGGCGAACCGAGCGACAGCGAGCGGGACATCACCGTCGGCGGCGTGGCGGCCGTCCCCTCCGGACTCTTCGACGGCGTCGACTACACGGCCCTGGGCCATCTGCACGGCTGCCAGACCATCAACACGCGGGTGCGGTACTCCGGTTCCCCGCTCGCGTACTCGTTCTCCGAGACCCACCACCGCAAGACCGTGTGGCTCGTCGAACTCGGCCCGGCCGGGGAGATCGCCGCGGAACGGCTGGACTGCCCGGTGCCACGGCCGCTCGCCCGCATCGAGGGCAGGCTCGAGGACCTCCTCGCGGATGCCGCGTGGGCACCCCACGAGGATGCCTGGGTCGAAGCCACCCTCACCGACCCCGTGCGGCCCGCCGAACCCATGGCCCGGCTCGCCGAACGCTTCCCGCACGTCCTGAGCCTCGTCTTCGCCCCCGAGCGCGGCGACGAGGACGGGGCCGCCTCCTACGCGGAGCGGCTGCGCGACCGTGACGACCACCAGATCGCGGAGGACTTCGTGACCCACGTCCGCGGGGGCAGCGGCCCCGACGACCGCGAACGGGCCGTGCTCCGCGCCGCCTTCGACGACGTACGGGTGGACACGGCCGTCCGCGAGGTGGCCGGGTGAGACTGCACCGGCTGGAGATCACCGCCTTCGGTCCCTTCGGCGCACGGCAGCAGGTCGACTTCGACGCACTGTCCGCCGCCGGTCTGTTCCTGCTGCACGGACCGACGGGGGCCGGCAAGACCTCCGTCCTGGACGCCGTCTGCTACGCCCTGTACGGCGCGGTGCCCGGCGCCCGGCAGAGCCCCGGCACCTCGCTGCGCAGCGACCACGCGCCCGCCGGCACGTCCACCGAGGTGTGTCTGGACCTGACCGTGGGCGGCCGCCGGCTGGAGATCACCCGGCGGCCCGCGCAGCCCCGCCCCAAGAAGAAGGGCACCGGCGTCACCACCGAGAAGGCCCAGAGCCTGCTGCGGGAGTACGACCCGGCGCGCGGTGCGTGGAAGGCGCTCAGCCGCTCGCACCAGGAGATCGGCGAGGAGATCACCCAGCTCGTCGGCATGAGCCGGGAGCAGTTCTGCCAGGTCGTCCTGCTGCCGCAGGGCGACTTCGCCCGCTTCCTGCGGGCGGACGCGGAAGCGCGCGGAAGACTGCTGGGGAGGCTCTTCGACACCCGGCGCTTCGCTCTGGTCGAGGAACGCCTCGCCGAACTGCGCCGCGCCGCCGAGCAGCAGGTGCGGGACGGCGACGAGCGGCTGCTGGCCCTGGCCCACCGGATGGGCCAGGCGGCCGGGAACACGGCAGGCGACTGGCCCGCGCCCGCGCACCGGCCGGGGGAGCCCGGTCTGGCCGACGCGGTGCTGCAGTGGGCGGCCGTGGCCCGTGCGGGCGCCCGGGAACGGCTCGCCGTCGCCGATGCGGCCCGGTCCGCGGCGGAGACCCGTCAGTCCGGCGCCCGGCGCGCCCTGGACGCCGAACGGGAACTGGCCGCACTGCAGCAGCGCCACGCCGACGCCGTACGGCGGGCGGCGGAGCTGGAGGACCGGAGGCCGGCCCGGGAACGCGTACGGGCACGACTGGAGAAGGCCCGCAAGGCCGAACTGGTCGGACCGGCCCTCCGGTTGCGCGACGACGCCGAACGGGAGCACCGGACCGCGGACACCGCCTGGCAGCGGGCGAGGGCAGCCCTTCCCGTGGCGCTGGCGGACGCGGGCGCCGAACAGCTCTCCGCGCTCGAACGCGAACTCCGCCAGGAGCTCGGAGGGCTGGACGCCGCACGGCGTGCCGAGCGGCGCAGCGCCGAGATCACCCGTGAACGCGAGGAACTGGAGCGCCAGGCCCGCCACGACGAGGGACTCCTCCAGGACGCCGAGGGCTGGCTCGCCGACTGGGACGGGGTGCGCCGCGCACTCCAGGACCGGATCGAGGCGGCGCAGGAGGCCGCCACCCGCGCCGAACACCTCGCGGGACGGCTGGAACCGGCCCGCCGTCGGGTGACCGCCGCCCGCGAACGCGACCGCCTCGCCGCCCGGACCGAGGCCGTCGAGGACGACCTCCGCGCGGCGCGCGAGCGGGCCAACACGGCCCACGAGACCTGGCTCGACCTCAAGGAACGCCGGCTGCGCGGCATCGCCGCCGAACTCGCCGCCGGGCTGGCCCCCGGCGAACCCTGCGCGGTCTGCGGCTCCGCCGAGCATCCCGACCCGGCCGAGGCCGGCGAAGCCCACGTCGACCGCGCGGGCGAGGACGCCGCCTACGGGGCGTACGCCGACGCCGACCAGGAGCGCACCGAGGCCGAGCGGCAACTGGCGGTGCTGCGCGGGGCGTTCACGGCCGCGAGGGACGCGGCACGCGAGGCCGATCCCGCCGACGTGCGGGACGGCGGCGGCACGGACGTGCCGGACGGTGGAGCGCACCGCAGGACGTCGTCCCCGTCGGAGCCGGCCATTCCGTCACCTTCCGCGGCCCCCGACGACCTGCGCGACGGCGGCACGGCGAACGGGTCCGGCGGCCGGGCCGTCGCCGGCGTCGCCGCGCAGACCGCGGCCGGGAGTACCGCGGACGCCCGGCGGGACACGGCCGCGGCCCCGGAGCGGCGAACGGCGGAGAGGCCTTCCCACGGCGTGGCCGTCGCCGACCACGACGACACGCTCCACGGGAGCGACGCTCGCGGCGGCGCCGCGCCCGCGGACCCCGCCGTCGCCGACCTGGAAGCGGCTGTCGCCCGGCTGGAGCGCGAGTACCGGGACGCCCACGCGCTGGCGGCCGGGATGCACGCCGCCCGCGAGGAACTGGACCGGGCCGAGCGGGAGCACGAGGAGCGGCTGGCGGCGCGTCAGGAGGCCGAGCGACGTACGGTCGCGCGGACGTCGCGGCGGGAAGCGCTCGACAGCGAGCGGACCGCACTGGACGCGGAGGTGGCACGCGCCGTCGGCGGTACGGGGAGCGTCGCCGAGCGGACCGCGCTGCTGGACCGGCGCATCGCGCTGCTCTCGAGTGCAGCCGAGGCCGTCCGCGCGGCGGACGCCGCCGCCCGCCGCCTGAAGGAGGCCGACGACCGGCTCTCCGACGCGGCGTTCCGTGCCGGGTACGACACCCCCGCCGACGCGGCTGCCGCGCTCCTGGACGAAGCGGAACAGCGGGACCTCCAGGGGCGGCTCGACGCCTGGCAGGCCGAGGAGGCCGCCGTGGCCGACCGCCTCGCCGAACCCGGGCCCCGCTCGGCCGCGGCCCTGCCGCCCGCCCGGCCCGAGGCCGCGCTGCACGCGTCGGACGCCGCCGAACGCGCGCTGCGCGACGCGGTCTCGGCCCTCGACTCCGCCCGTGAACGCTGCGCGGAGCTCGACCGGCTGTCCCGCCAGGCCGCGACCGAGGCACGCAGGCTCGGGCCCGTGCGCGACGAGTACGAGCGCGTCGCCCGGCTCGCCGGCCTCGCCGCGGGCACCTCCGCCGACAACGAACGCAGGATGCGTCTGGAGTCCTACGTCCTGGCGGCGCGGCTGGAGCAGGTCGCTGCGGCGGCCACCGTACGGCTGCAGCGCATGTCCGCGGGCCGCTACACCCTGGTGCACTCGGACGCGCGGTCCGGCGGCAAGCGCTCCGGGCTGGGTCTGCACGTCGTCGACGCGTGGACCGGCAAGGAACGGGACACGGCGACGCTCTCCGGCGGCGAGACGTTCTTCGCCTCCCTCGCCCTGGCGCTCGGCCTCGCCGACGTCGTCACCGACGAGGCCGGCGGCGTGCGCCTGGACACCCTCTTCATCGACGAGGGCTTCGGCAGCCTCGACGACCAGACGCTCGACGAAGTGCTCGACGTCCTCGACTCGCTGCGCGAACGCGACCGCAGTGTGGGCATCGTCAGCCACGTCGGCGATCTGCGCCGCCGGATCCCCGCCCAGCTGGAGGTCGTCAAGGAACGCGACGGCTCGGCCGTGCGGCTGCGCGCGGCGCCGGTCAGCGGCTGAGCGGCCGCCGGGGGAGGGGCGAGGAGTACACGACGCTCGTCGTCACCGAGCCGAGAGCGCCGATCCGACCCGAGACCTCCTCCAGATGGCTCATGGAGCGGGCGGCGACCTTCAGGACGAAGCAGTCGTCGCCCGTCACATGGTGGGCCTCGAGGATCTCGGGGGTCGTGCCGAGCAGGTCGTGGAAGGGCCTGTAGTTGCCGTTCGGGTAGCGGAGCCGGACGAAGGCGAGGATGGGCAGCCCGAGGCGCTCCTGGTCCACGACGGCGGTGTAGCCGGAGATCACTCCCGCCTCCTCCAGCCTGCGGACCCGCTCCGTCACCGCGCTCGGCGACATGGACACCGTCCTCGCGAGCTCGGCGAAGCTGGCACGCCCGTCGGTCTGCAGGGCGTCGAGGATGCGCCAGTCCGTGGCGTCCGGTGAATATCCCGTCATGTGCGACAGGTTGCAGGGCGATCCCCGGCCGATCAAGGCGTCCACCGGGGAATCCCCCTTCAGCCGCGTGACCAGGGGCCATAGATTCGTGGCCATGACAGCCATTCCGGCCACGACAGCACCGACAGCGGCACGGTCCGCCGCGAACCCCGTCCTCCGGGTGCCGCCGGCCTCTCCGGCAGCGGCCGTCGCGCACTTCTCCGCGAGCCTCGCCTTCCACGCCGACGTCTCCGACGTGGCGGCCGCGCTGGCCGCCGACGGCGACCCCGGTTTCGTCGTGCTCGACTCCCGCTCCACGGAGGCCTGGGACGAGGGCCATGTCCCGGGTGCCGTGCATCTGCCCACCGCGCTCGTCCGTGAACAGGCCGAACGGCTCCTGGACAGGTCGGTGCCGGTCGTCACCTACTGCTGGGGCCCGGGCTGCAACGGCGCCACGCGTGCCGCGCTGGCCCTGGCCGAACTCGGCTTCCCGGTCAAGGAGATGCTCGGCGGCTTCGAGTACTGGGTGCGCGAGGGCTTCGCGTACGAGACACGGCAGGGCACGGAGCGCCGCGCGCCCGACCCGCTCACGGCACCGTCCGGCGCGGTGGACTGCGGCTGCTGACCCGCGGCCCGGAGCCCTCGGTGGACGCGCGGTCCGTCGGCCGTCGGTTGCGGCTTCGGTCTCGGCGGCCGCCCGGCCCTCGGCGGAGGCGTGGTCACCCGCCCCTCGGCGGACGCGTGGCCGCCCGGCCCTCGGCGGACGCCCGGCCGGAAACCCGGATGACAGCACGCACAGCCCGGGCCAGGATGGGCTGCCATGCCCCAGCTCCCTCATCCCACCGCGGCGGACCTCCGGCGTGACCCCGTTCCACTGCGCGGCAGGACGGCCCTCGTCACGGGTGCCAGTCGCCGCGGCGGCATCGGATTCGCCGTCGCCCGCAGGCTCGCCGCCCTCGGCGCGAGCGTCTATCTGCACCACCACGTCCCGCACGACGAGACCCAGGCCTGGGGCGCCGACCCGGGCGGTCCCGAGGCGGTCGCAGACGCCGTGCGCGAGGTGCTCGCCGACCCCGCGGCACGGGTGGTCCACGGGCCCGGCGACCTCTCGGACCCGGCCGCACCGGGGGAACTGCTGACGCGCGCGGCCGAGGCACTCGGCGGCCGGGTCGACATCCTCGTCGCCAACCACGCGCTCAGCGGCCGCGACGGCACCCTCGACACCGTCGACGCGGCGATGCTGGACGCCCACTGGGCCGTGGACACCCGGTCCGTGGTGCTGCTGGTGCAGGCGTACGCGCGGCTGCGTGCGGCCCTCCCCCCGCGCACGCCGGGCGGCCGGGTCGTGATGATGACCTCGGGCCAGGACATCGGCGGCGGAATGCCGTACGAGGTCGCCTACGCCCTCGCCAAGGGTGCCCTCGCCTCCGCGACCAGGACCCTCGCCACCGCTCTCGCGGAGCACTCCGTCACCGTGAACACCGTCAACCCCGGCCCCGTCGACACGGACTACCTCACGGGCGAGGCGTACGAGGCGGTCGCCGCGTGCTTCCCCGCCGGACGCTGGGGCATGCCGGACGACCCGGCACGGCTCATCGCCTGGCTGGCGACGGACGAGGCCGAGTGGGTCACGGGACAGGTCGTCGACTCGGAAGGCGGCTTCCGCCGCGCCTGACGGGTGCGGCGGCGTCCCCGGCTTCCGCCGCACCGCCGGATCCGCACCGGCCGGCCGCACGGGCGGACCGCCCGGCGGCCCGTACGGCCGGCCGGTGCGACGGGACGCCTGCCGTCAGAGCTTCGAGAGTTCGTCCACCAGGTCGTCCAGCCCCAGCGGGCCCTGCGACAGCGCCGCCATGTGCCACGCCTTCGCGTCGAACGCGTCCCCGTGCGCCGCCCTGGCTCGCTCCCTCCCCAGCAGCCAGGCCCGCTCGCCCAGCTTGTAGCCGATCGCCTGCGCCGGCATGGAGAGATAACGCGTCAGCTCGCTCTCGACGAAGTCCGCGGGCCGTCCGCTGTGCCGGCCGAAGAACTCCTCGGCCAGCTCCGGCGTCCAGCGCTCGCCGGGGTGGAACGGCGACTCCGGGGGGATCTCCAGCTCCAGGTGCATGCCGATGTCGACGATCACCCGGCAGGCCCGCATCATCTGGGCGTCCAGATAGCCCAGCCGGCGCTCGGCGTCCGGCAGGAAGCCGAGTTCGTCCATGAGCCGCTCGGCGTACAGCGCCCAGCCCTCCGCGTTGGCGCTCACCCCGCCGACGGTCGCCTGGTACCGCGACAGGTCGTCGGCGACGTGGACCCACTGCGCGATCTGCAGATGGTGCCCCGGTACACCCTCGTGGTACCAGGTGGAGACCAGGTCGTACACGGGGAAGCGGGTCTCGCCCATGGTCGGCAGCCAGGTCCGTCCCGGGCGCGAGAAGTCCTCGGACGGGCCCGTGTAGTAGGGGGCGGCCGCGCTGCCCGGGGGCGCGATGCGGGACTCCACCACCCGCACCCGCTCGGCGAGTTCGAAATGCGTGCCGTCCAGGGCCTCGATCGCCTCGTCCATGAGCTTCTGCAGCCACTCGCGGACTTCCTCGACCCCTTCGATGTGGGTGCCGTGCACGTCGAGGTGGGCCAGCGCCTCCCAGGGACCCGAGCCCGGAAGGATCTTGTCCGCCTCGGTCTTCATCTCCTCGAGCAGCCGGTGGTACTCGGACCAGCCGTACGCGTACGCCTCATCGAGATCGAGATCCGTACCGTTGAAGAAGCGGACCCAGCGGGCGTAGCGCTCGCGCCCCACCGTGTCGGGGGACCCCTCGATCGCGGGGGCGTACACGTCGCGCATCCAGTCGCGCAGCGAGCGGAAGGCCGAGGTGGCGAGGCCCGCGGCGGTGTCGAGCTCGGCACGCAGTTCGTCCGGACCGGCCGTGACGAAGTCCTCGAACCAGCCGCGCCCGTCCGGCCTGCCCGTCCACTCGTCGAGCTGCGCGACGAAGGCGGCCGTGGGCCGCGGACCGGCGGGGAGCTTGCGCTCCAGCCCGAGGGCCAGTGAGGCACGGTAGCCCTCGAGGGAGTCCGGGACGGCCCGCAGCCGCTCCGCCACAGCCGTCCAGTCCTCCTTCGACGCGGTCGGCATCACGGTGAAGACATTGCGCACGGCGTGGGCGGGGGAGCGCAGATTGCTGACGGTGCGCAGGCCCTCCTCGGCATCGTGCACGGCGAGTTCGGCGGTGAGCCGTTCGCGCAGCAGACGGCCGCAGCGCCGCTCCGCGTCCGAGTCGGCGCCGGGAAGCTTCTCCGCCTCGTCGAGCCGGACGAGCGTCGCGCGGGCGAGTTCGGCCACGGCCTCCTGGCCGGCCGGGGAGAAGTCGGGGAGGCGGCCCGCGCTCTCCGGGACTCCCAGGTAGGTACCGGTGATCGGGTCGAGGGCGATGAGTGCGTCGACGTAGGCGTCGGCGACCTGGCGGGGCAGCGCGCTGCTCGGTGTCTCTGGCATGCGCTCATCCTGGTACGAGCGAGGGCCCGGCGTCATCACCGAGCGATCTCACGACGCCTCAGTCGGCTGACAAATGAGCATGCCTGGTGGGTTCTTGAGCAGGTGGGAGCAGAGGTCCGCACTCCCACTGCTGGAAGATCAGACGGGTCTCCACACGGGCGACTTCACGCCGCGCCGTGAACTCGTCGAGCACCAGCCGCTGCAGGTCCGCCGCGCCGGTCACGGCGACATGCACCAGATAGTCGTCGGGGCCCGTCAGGTGGAAGAGCGCACGTGACTCCGGCAGCGCCCGGATCCGCTCGACGAACGGACCGATCAGTTCCCTCCGGTGCGGTCGTACCTGGACCATCAGAAGCGCCTCGAGACCCCTTCCGAGTTTGGCTGGATCGAGTCGTAGCTGGTGCCCGAGGATGATCCCGCTGCGGCGCAGCCGGCTCACCCGGTCCAGGCAGGTGGAGGGAGCGACGCCCACCTCGGCGGCCACCTCCCGGTAGGTGGTCCGGGCGTCGTTCTGCAGGATGCGCAGTATGTGCAGATCGACCGGGTCGAGAGCGACAGAATCGGCCATGGCCCGAACGTAGCACGGAGTGATCGCCCTACCACCCGGTAATTGTTCAGAGTGCGCGCCATGGATATCGCCGCCTCGAACGCCCCCGCACCCACCAGGGCGCTCGCCACCGAAGCCGTGCACGCCGGACGCGAGGATCTCGTGGAGCTCGGTCTGCACGCCGCACCGATCGACCTGTCCACCACCTACCCCTCGTACGACGTCGAGGCGGAGGCGGCGCGCATCGACGCGTTCGCCACCACCGGCGGGCGGCTGGACGGGCCGCCCGTCTACGCCCGTCTCGACAACCCGACGACGGCCCGTTTCGAGACCGCGCTGGCCCGGCTCGAGGGCACGGAGAGTGCGGTGGCGTTCGCCAGCGGCATGGCCGCCCTGACCGCGGTTCTGCTGGTCAGGGCCTCGATGGGGCTGCGCCACGTGGTGGCGGTCCGGCCGCTGTACGGCTGCAGCGACCATCTGCTGGACGGTGGACTGCTCGGCACCGAGGTGACCTGGACGGACCCGGCGGGCGTCGCCGCCGCGATCCGGCCCGACACCGGTCTGGTGATGGTCGAGACCCCCGCCAACCCGACCCTGGCCGAGACCGACATCGCCGCGCTCGCGCACTCCTGCGGCTCGGTCCCGCTGCTCGTCGACAACACCTTCGCCACGCCCGTGCTCCAGCGGCCCGTGGAGCACGGAGCCCGGATCGTGCTGCACAGCGCGACCAAGTACCTCGGGGGGCACGGCGATGTGATGGGCGGCGTCGTCGCCTGTGACGAGGAGTTCGCCGCCGCGCTGCGTCAGGTGCGCTTCGCGACCGGCGGAGTGCTGCACCCGATGGCCGGCTATCTGCTGCTCCGAGGCCTGTCCACGCTGCCGGTGCGGGTCCGGGCCGCGTCGACCACCGCCGCCGACCTCGCCCGCCGGCTCGCCGCGGATCCGCGGGTCGCCCGGGTCCACTACCCCTCGGTCGGCGGCGCCATGGTCTCCTTCGAGGTGTACGGGGACCCCCGGGACGTGATCGCCGGTGTCCGGCTCATCACCCCCGCCGTCAGCCTCGGCAGCGTCGACTCGCTGATCCAGCACCCGGCCTCCATCAGCCACCGGATCGTGGCCGAGGGAGACCGGCGTGCCGCGGGCGTCAGCGACCGGCTGCTGCGGATGTCGGTCGGCCTGGAGGACGTCGAGGACCTCTGGTCCGATCTCTGCGAGGCGCTCAGCGCTCGGCGCGGCCCCGCTCGGGCCGCTCGGGGGCGAGCTCCCGTTCCTGGGGCAGTGCACGCGGTGCCTCGTACGGAAGCCGTGAGCGCACCGGAGCCGCGTCCAGCCGCGCGGTGATCACGAGGGTGCCCTCCTCGATCTGGTAGTCGAGCGGGAGGCCGAGCCCGCGCATGGCCGCGACCATACCGGTGTTGGACGACTGCGTCACGGCGTACACGCTCTCGCAGCCCGCCTCGACGGCCATCGCCACCAGCCGGCCGAGCAGCTCGGCGCCGATGCCGCGGCGCTGCCACTCGTCCTCGACGAGGAGCGCGACCTCGGTCTCGTCGCCGTCCCAGAGCAGATGGCCGAGGGCGACGATCCGGCCGGACGCGGTCTCCACGGCGAGCGTGCGGCCGAACCGCGGGCTGAGGAGATGGTTGAGATAGCGGTCCGCGTCGCCGACCGGCCCGTGGTAGCGCAGCCCGAGGGTCCGGGCGGAGCAGCGGTCGTGCATCGCGCGGGCGGCGGCGACATCGCCCTGGTCCGCGCGGCGGACGGTGATCTCGTTGCCCTCCGGGAGCGTCAGCACGTCCTGGCTGCGCGGGATGCGCGGGCCGAGGCGGGCGTCCAGCTCGATGAGGGCACGGGCCCGGGCGAACTCGGTCGGGGTGAAGGGCAGATAGGCGCGCTCGACCGTGATCGTGCCGCCGTTCGGGTCGCGCAGCCGTATCACGGTCTCGTCCAGGACGCCCTCCTCCGGAACCGGATCGCCGGTCGGCCGGCCCGCGAGGGTTTCCGCGGGCAGCGAGTGGATGGTGCAGCGGCCGAGCAACTGCCGCAGTGCCAGCGGGAGTTCGGCGGCGTCGAGGGCGGTGCGGGTGGCGAGCCCCAGCAGCCGGGTCGGGGTGTCGACCAGGTCGTGGGCGTCGGCGCGCTCGATCCAGGTGCTGCCGCCGCCCGCGGCCGAGACCGCCCGGGTGATCTCCTGGGCCTGGAGGGCGGCGGGTGCCCGCAGGAGGAACTCGTCGACCGTGCCGTCCGCCAGGGGGTGCGTCTGCAGCGTCAGGATGTCCACCTGGTGGCGGGCCAGGGCCGTGCACAGGGCGGCGAGACTGCCCGGCTCGTCCCGGACGGTCGTCCGCATCCGCCACAGGGCCGTCTCCCGGTGGGCCGGGCCGGTGGCGCCCGACGTGCCGGCGGTCCCGGAGCCGGTGGCTCCGGGACCGCCGGTATCGGCGGTGGGAGGCGCATGGCTGTGGCGGCGTGCCCACCAGGTGTGGAACGCGGCCGTGGCGACGAGCGCGACGGCCGAGGCGACCAGCAGGTACGGGCCGTCCGGACCGTGGGCGATCATGTTCGCTATGGCGTCGGCCACGGCGACGGCGGTGAACAGTGCTGCCAGTTCGACGAGATCCCGCCGCCAGTGGTGGCGGCGGGTGCTCTTCACGGAGTTCACGTCAGTCATGCCATCACTGTGACCGAGTGGTGTTGCCTGATCACGAACGCTTTGTGACTGATGGGTTAAGGCCGGTTCTTGCATGTTATGGCCCGCTTTCTCCCGAGTCTGTCGTTGAAGGATCACGGCGATGACGCAGGGCGGTCAGCAGCCTGGCCGCGTGGGCGACCAGCCGGGAGGAGCCACCCCGCGCGGCCGGCTCGTGGAGGCCTGCGGGCTCCTCGGGGCGGACCGCCCCCACGGCCGCCCCGCACCGCTCCACGCAGTCGGCGGCCACGGAAGGAATCTCCCCCGTGCCCCGCGGTGGATCACCGCCGTCCTGCAGGCCGGGCAGTGCCGCCCCCAGTACCGACCACGTCGTCGCGTACGCACCGGTCGCGGAGGCCGATCGGGCCGAATCCGCCAGCCGGTTCGGCTCGACCGTACCAAGGGCGACGAGCTCCGCAACGTCGTGTCCCAGCCGACCTGCGTCGGAGCTGACCACGAGCCGCGAGCACGAGCAGGGCGTCGACGGCCGCCGGCCGGCCCTCGGCGTGACGGGCTCCGAGACCGTGGGACGGGCCGGATGGAGAGCCTCACCTGCGGGGCCGCCGGCCTTCGCCGACTCCGGCAACAGCGCCGCGCGCACGGGACTCAACCGGTGTGCGAATCCGGCGAGTTCCCTCCTCGGCTCCTCGGCCCGGCCGCCGCGGCCACGCCGGGGGGCGGTGTGGCGGGCCACCAGCTTCAGCGCCCGTTCCCGAACCGCCGTGCCCTCGTGCCCGAACGCCTCCGCCCCGCCCGGCAGCAGTTCCGCGGCCGCGTCGGGATCGCGCCTCGGATCCGCCCCGAGCAGGACCAGTCGGGCCCGGACCGGCTTCCTCCCGGTACGGCGGAGCACGGCAGCCGACATCTCCGCGAGCCGGGCCGCCGTCAGATCACCCGCAGCGGCGAGCCGCGCCGGAGCGGTGCGGAACGTGCCGTGCACCGGTTCCCCGGTGCGCCGCGGGTCGTCGGGATCGGGCCAGGGTCACCCGGTAGTGGATCTGTTCGCACGGGGGCAGACCGTGCAGCGCGGTCGTCCCGGTGAAGTCGGTCCCCTGCCCGAGCAGCGGGCCTGCCATGTGCGCGCGGGGGAACGACTCGGTGGCCGACGTCTCCACGGTCATCCTCGCCGGCCGGTCCGACCGTACTCACACCAGGCCCGACGACGCCGTCACATCGCCGGCCTGTACGCCCCACGCCGCACTCGGCCTGCCCCCAGCGCCTGGGCGGGAGCGGCGGCGCCCACGGTGGGCGCCGCCGACGCGGCGAGCGAACCGCGCAGCACTGGTACGGCGGTTGCAGGACGTCGTTGGGGCCTCCTGACGGCAGTGGACGCTGCCGCGCCCGTGCCCGGCGCTCCACGGAGGCCGGCACGCGGACCGCACATGAACACCCGGCCGTCGGCGCCCCGGTGGGCGGCGGCCTGTCGGCGCCCGGTCCGGTCAGCGGCTGCCGTCGAGGAGGACGCGTGCGACGAGCGCGGGATCGTCGTTCATCGGCACATGACCGCACCCCGGCAGCCGGACGAGGCGTGCACCGGGGATGGCGCGCTTGGCCCTGATGCCCTGACGGCGCAGCAGCAGGCGGTCCCGGGTGCCCCACGCGACCGTGACGGGGACACCGGGCACGTCGGAGGCGAACAGCACCCGCCGGCCGGCGTCGAGCGTCTCACGGAAGCCCGTGGCGTCGCGGAGGGCCAGGGTCTCGGCCACGACCGCCTGCGGTGAACGGCGCCCGGGGCGGGCGTAGATGGTGCTGGTCAGCGCCGCCCGACCGGCTGCGGTGCGGGACAGCCGGCCGAGCACGGGCTCGGGCACCATCCGGGCACCGCGGCGCATGGCGAGCAGGGTCCCGAAGGCGTACCGGCGCTCGGCCCCCGTCCAGAACCCGGCGGGGGAGAGGGCGGTGACGGACCGTACGAGCTTCTCCCGGCCGAGTTCCAGCGCGAGCAGCCCGCCGAGCGAGTTGCCGGCGACGTGGGGCCGCTCGATGCCGAGTGCCTCGCAGAGAGCGCCGAGCGCGGGGACGACGGTGGAGAGGTGGTACGACATGCCGTGCGGCAGCGCGGGGGACGAGCCGAAGCCGGGGAGGTCGACCGCGATCACGTCGCGTTCCGGTGCGAGCAGCGGCAGCACCGGCTCCCACGCCTGCCAGTGGTGGCCGATGCCGTGGAGCAGCAGCAGGGGTTCGCCCGTGCCCTGGCGTTCGTACGACACCGACAGCGTGTGGGGCCCGCCGGGGGAATCGACCGTGAAAGAGATCTTCGAGACCATGCTGCCGCTCCTGACGTGACTTCATATACGCGTTGTCAGCAACAATTACCGCCCAGTAGCACCCTCGACAAGAGGGGCGAGGGCCGGGATGCGTCTCCACGGGCGCCCGGAACTCCGGCGCCGGCCCGGGCGGACGACCCCTCCCCGCCCCTCTCGCGCAGGTGGCGGTCCGTGACCGCGCCCCCTGTGACCGCGCCGACCGTGACCGTGCACGCCGCCGCGATGTGGTCGGCGACGCACGGGGATCGCCTGGACATCACCGCTGCCGTGGGCTGGGATGGGCATGTGGCAGGCGATACGGCGACCGATGTCTTCGAGGCCCACCGTTCCGTGCTGACGGGGGTGGCCTACCGCATGCTGGGCCGCTTCACCGATGCCGAGGACGTGGTGCAGGAAGCCTGGCTGCGGTGGACGGCGGAGGACCGCTCCGACGTCCGCGAGCCGCGCGGCTACCTCGTACGCATCACGACCCGGCTCGCCATCGACCGGCTGCGGCAGGCACAGTCGCGGCGTGAGTCCTATGTCGGCCCCTGGCTCCCCGAGCCCATCGCCACCCGATCCGGGCACAGCGTCCCCGACTCGGCCGAGCGCGCCGAGCTGACGGAGTCCGTGTCGTTCGCCGTGCTCGTGGTGCTGGAGTCCCTGTCGCCCCTGGAGCGCGCGGTGTTCGTGCTGCGGGAGGCGTTCGGCTTCCCGTACGGCGAGATCGCCACCACCCTCGACCGCAGCGAGGCGGCCGTGCGGCAGCTCGCCGGACGCGCCCGGCGCCATGTCGACGAGCGCAAGCCGCGGTACGACGTCGACCCGGCCGAACGCCGCGACCTGACCGAGCGGTTCCTCGCCGCGGCCTCCGGCGGCGACCTCGACGCGCTGCTCAGCCTCCTCGCTCCCGACGTCCGGCTCGTCGGCGACAGCGGAGGGAAGGCGAAGGCGCCGCTGCGCGTCATCGAATCCGCCGACAAGGTGGGGCGCTTCCTGTTCGCCGTGGCCCAGCAGCCCATCCCCGGCGTGGAGTTCCGCATCCTCGACCTCAACGGCGCGCCCGGCCTGCTGGTGCTGGCCGAGGGCAAGCCGGACACCGTCGTCCAGATCGAGGCCAGGGACGGACGCATCCAGTGCGTCTACATCGTCCGCAACCCCGACAAGCTCACCGCCCTCACGGCGTAGCGCTCACTGCCCCGAGGAGCAGGGCCCGCCCTGCTCAGGGAGGCAACGGCCCCTCGTCGCACCGCCCGCGGCCCCGCGCCGGCCCGTTCGCGGGGCCTTGCCGCGTGCGCCTCTCCGTGACGGGAACGCCGCGTGAACGCTCTGTGGCAACGCGCGATTCCCCTGCGTAACGGGCGCAGGATTGGTCTTGACCAAGGGGGTGGGCCGCCCTATGGTCGCAGAGTTAGTGCAGGAACCTTTAATAAACAAGGGCGCGGAAAGCCGCCGGGGCCACGGCGATTGCGGAGGACAGGGTGGGGACCACGCAGCTGGAGACGGTGCCGGAGCCGAAGTACTGGCACCTGAAGACCGTGATCGGCGAGGCGCTCGACTCCGACTTCGCGGTCGGGGAGATCCTGCCCAACGAACGTGAACTCGCCGCCCGTTTCGGTGTCGCACGTGCCACCCTCCGCCAGGCGCTCGAGCAGCTCGAGCTGGAGGGCAGGCTGCAGCGCCGCCGGGGGGTCGGCACCACCGTCGCCCCTCCCCGCATGGGTGTGGACGTCTCCACCTCCCCGAACGACTGGCCCGGCGCCACCGGAGACCCCTGGCAAGCCGTCGACTGCACCCTCGCCGCGCCGCCCGCCGCCGTCGCGCGCGTGCTCGACACGGAGGGCGACGAGTCCGTGTACATCGTGCGCCGGCTCCTCGTCACGCACGGCCAGCCGGTGGCCGCCGAACTCCTCTACGTCCCGACGGCCTCCGTGCCCGATCTCTCCGGGATCGACACCCCCTCCGGCACGACGCGCGCCCGCGGGGTGCTGCGCGAGCTGCAGCGTCTCGCCCTCGAGGGCCAGGACCGCGCCGTCGAGCTCGGCTCGGCCCGCGCCGACGACGCCAAGGAACTGGAGCGTCTCCCAGGCGCGCCCGTCCTCGTCGTCACCACCCGGTACTTCTCGGAGGGCCGCACCGCCATCGCGTCGGTCGCGACCTACCGTGCCGACACCTGCCGGCTGACCTTCGGCGACTCCGGCGACCTGGAGATCCGGCACGACGGCCGGCGCCGCGCCTCCTGACCGTTCGGACAGGCACCCACGGCCCGGAGCGCTCAGCGCCGGGCCGTCACCGTTCCCTCGACGGCGAACAGCTGCTCCTCCACATGATCGAGGGCGAGCCGCAGCGCTCCCGTCGCGACCGCCGCTTCGCCGAGCAGTGAGAGCGCCACACGGGGCGGCCGCAGGCAGTAGCGGGACAGCTCGTCCCGCAGCGGGGCGAGCACCCCGTCGAGCCCCGCGGCCCAGCCCCCGACCACCACGAGCTCGGGGTCGAGCGCGAGCACCAGCGCGGCCACGTCGTGCACCAGCCGCTGGATGAACCGGTCGACCGCCGCCAGCGCCCGCTCGTCACCCTCGCGTGCCTCGGCGAACACCTTGGCCACCGCCTGCTCGTCGAGCGGATGCAGCGGCTCGCCGGTCGTCGACAGCAGCGTCTCCGGAGTGACGTCCCTGCCCAGCAGATGCAGCGCGCCGATCTCGCCGGCCGCGCCGCCGTACCCCCGGTGCAACCGCCCGCCGATCAGCGAACCCGCCCCGGGACTGAGCCCCGCGAGGACGAAGACGATGTCGTCGGAGTCCGTCCCCGCACCTTTCCAGTGCTCGGCCACGGCAGCCGCGTTCGCGTCGTTCTCCACGAGCACCGGGCACCGGAACGACCGCCTCAGCCGCTCGCCCAGCGCCAGCCCCGTCCAGCCGGGCAGCGCGGTGCCCAGCCGTACCGTGCCGTCCGCCTCGACGATGCCGGGCGTGCCCACCCCGACCGCGCGCAGGGAACTCCTGGCCACCCCGGTACGGCGCAGCACATCGGCGACGACGGTACGGACCCGCTCGAGACGGTCGTCCGCGCAGGCCCTCTCGGACACCTCGCGGGAGCCGGCCCCGATGATCCGGCCGTCGAGACCCGACAGCAGCGCGGCGATCCGGTGCGGGCCGATCTCCACACCCAGCAGATGCCCGGCCTCCGCACGGAACCGGAACCGTCGCGCCGGACGCCCCTGCCTCCGGGCCTCGCCCTCCTCGGGGCCCGTCTCCATGACGAGCCCGGACGTGACGAGCCCTTCGAGTACGCCCTCGACGGTCGGCCGGGAGAGACCCGTGATCCGGGTCAGATCGGTGAGCGTGGGGGAGTCGGATCCCCGCAGCGCGTGGAGCACCACTGCGGAATTGATCCGCCGCAGCAGCGACGGGTCGCCTCCGGTCAGCCGCCCCACCGTGTGTCCCTCCAGCTCGTACGCGTGTCTGGCGGATCGTACTCAATGGCGGCGGGACTCGGCGAGCACTCGGGCCACGGCTGGATCACGGAGTGGTCTGCGCAGTGGTGCGGCCGTGTTGAGCGACCTCATACCTTTACGCCCGCCTTGTCTCCTCCGCCGTGTGTGACACGAGGGGAAGCGTCGCGGACCACCTGCCGGACCGGACGGGCAACTGGTCTCCGCCGGCATCCGGAGGGACTTGTCGGTCGGCGGAACGGTCGGCGGAACGGTCAGTGGAGCGGTCGGTGGAGCGGTCCGACGGTGACGGCCGCACGGGCGCCGGGCAGTGTGCGCAGACTGGTGGGCGGTCCGCCGCCGGACGCCTGACAGACCGCCACATGTCAGTGGGGAAAGGTTTACTGACTCCATGACCATCGCACGGCATCTGGCGACCATCGACCTGCTGCGCTCCCGGCCCTTCCCCGCGCAGCCGGTCAGGTCGGACGTGGGCACCAGTGCCCCGGGCTACCACACGGCCGAGCTGAGCACGAGCGAGGAGTTCCGCGACGACCGATCGCGGAGGGAGGTCACCGAGGAGCAGTACGACGCGGAGCGGGAGGCGCTCGCCGCCGTCCTCAGCGCGCGATGGGGTCTGCCTCAGGTCTTCAGTCTGAGTTCGGTGCTCGCCAGGTCCGTCGAGGAGGAGCACATACCCGAGCCCTGGGGCCTGCTCAGCGCGTCGGTGCCGGACGTGCACGTGTGGCACGTCGAGGGCCAGTGGGTCGTGCTGGGGGTCTCCCAATGGGACACCGAGCTGCCGTACCAGCTGCTGGCCGTCGTCACCGAGGTCGATCCGCCATGAGGGCCGTCCCGCAACACCCGCCCGGACGAAGACCTCGGCCCCTGAAGGGAAGCGCCCGGGCGTGGGTCAGGACGCCGGAGCCGCCGCGGCCGCTCGCAGCCGGCCGTACTCCTCCGCCATGGCCCGCAGTGTCCAGTGGGCGTTCAGCCCGCTGGGGTTCGGCAGGGCCCAGATCCGGGTTCCGCCGATCATGCGGTCCTGCGGGCCGATGCGCGCTCCTCGGTCCCCGAAGGCCGTGCGGTAGGCGGTGACTCCCGCGACGGCCAGCCAGCGGGGGCGATGGCGTTCCACCTTCTCCCTGAGGATCCGGCCGCCCTCGCGGAACTCCTCGGCGGTGAGTTCGTCCGCCCGCGCGGTGGCGCGGGCAGCGACATTGGTGATGCCCAGCCCGTGGGACAGCAGCTCCTCCTGCTCGGACGGCATCAACTGCCGCGCGGTGAAGCCCGACGCATGGAGGACGGGCCAGAAGCGGTTGCCGGGCCGGGCGAAGTGATGCCCCGTCGCGGCCGTCATCAGCCCGGGGTTGATCCCGCAGAAGAGGACGGACAGACCGTCCGCGATCACATCGGGGACGAGGCGATCGCGGGCGGCCTCCAGCTCGGCGGCGGTGATCCGGGGCACAGGGGGGCGCGGGGTCAGAGGATGGAACCCGGCGTGTAGGCGGCGGCGTCCGGGTGCTGCTTGGCGATCTCCTCGATGCGGGAGACCACCGACGCGACCTGGTCGCTCGCCGCGCCGGTGAAGGACAGCTTGTCGGCCATCAGCGCGTCCAGCTGGGCACGGTCCAGCGGGATGCGGTCGTCGGCGGCGAGCTTGTCCAGCAGTTCGTTCCGCTCGGCGCCCTGCTCGCGCATGGCCAGGGCGGAGGCGACCGCGTTCTCCTTGATGGCCTCGTGGGCGACCTCGCGGCCGACGCCCGCCCGCACGGAACCCATCAGCACCTTGGTGGTCGCGAGGAACGGCAGGTACCGGTCGAGCTCGCGAGCCACGACGGCGGGGAAGGCACCGAACTCGTCGAGCACGGTCAGGAAGGTCTCCAGCAGGCCGTCGAACGCGAAGAACGCGTCCGGGAGCGCGACCCGGCGCACGACCGAGCAGGACACGTCGCCCTCGTTCCACTGGTCGCCCGCCAGCTCGCCGGTCATCGAGGCGTAGCCGCGCAGGATGACCATGAGGCCGTTGACGCGCTCGCAGGAGCGGGTGTTCATCTTGTGCGGCATCGCGGAGGAGCCGACCTGGCCCGGCTTGAAGCCCTCGGTGACGAGCTCGTGTCCGGCCATCAGCCGGATCGTCTTCGCCAACGACGAGGGCGCGGCGGCGAGTTGCACCAGCGTCGTGACCACGTCGTAGTCCAGCGACCGCGGATAGACCTGACCCACGGAGGTGAAGGCATGGGCGAAGCCGAGATGGCCCGCGATGCGCTGCTCCAGCTCCTGCAGCTTCGCGGCGTCCCCGCCGAGGAGGTCGAGCATGTCCTGGGCCGTGCCGACCGGACCCTTGATACCGCGCAGCGGGTAGCGGGCGAGGAGCTCCTCGACCCGGGAGTGGGCCACCAGCAGCTCGTCCGCCGCCGTCGCGAACCGCTTGCCCAGCGTCGTGGCCTGCGCCGCGACGTTGTGGGACCGGCCGGCCATCACCAGCTCGGCGTACTCGGCGGACAGCCTGCCGAGCCGGGCCAGCACGGCGACCGTACGGTCCCGCACCAGCTCGAGCGAGAGCCGGATCTGCAGCTGCTCGACGTTCTCGGTGAGGTCGCGGGAGGTCATGCCCTTGTGCACGTGCTCGTGGCCGGCGAGGGCGTTGAACTCCTCGATCCGTGCCTTCACGTCGTGCCGGGTGACCTTCTCCCGCTCGGCGATGGAGCCCAGGTCGACTTCGTCGAGGACCCGCTCGTAGTCGGCGAGGGCGGCGTCCGGCACCTCGATCCCGAGGTCCTTCTGTGCGCGCAGCACAGCCAGCCAGAGCTGACGCTCCAGCTTCACCTTGTGCTCGGGGGACCACAGCTCGGCGAGCTCCGCCGAGGCGTAGCGGCCGGCCAGGACGTTGGGGATGCGAGGCTTTGCAGTCACGTGTACGGATTCTACTGGCGGTTCGCGCAGGCCAGCGCCCCGCCCCGATTTGTGGCTTGCTACGAGAGGCCGGCGTCGTGCAGGCCGGCGTCGTGCAGTCCGGTCCGAGGGCTGCCGTCCGCGTCCCACGCCAGCAGCTCCGGACGCTTCGGGGGCAGGCCGTCGCCCGACGAGCGTCCGGTGAGGCGCCGGCCGATCCACGGAATCAGGTGTTCCCGCGCGAACCGGAGATCGGCGGACCGGCGGGCCGCCCAGCCGAGGGGGACATGCGGGGGCAGGGGGGAGCGCCAGTCGTCCTCGGCGGCCAGGCCGAGCGCCTGCCAGACGGCCTCGGCCACCCTCCGGTGCCCCTCCGCCGTGAGATGCAGCCGGTCCACGTCCCACAGGCGCTGGTCACCGAGGACCTCCGCGCCGTACAGGTCGACGACCAGCGCGCCGTGCCGGGCCGCCAGGCCGTCGATGTGCTCGAACAGCTCCTCCATGCGGGGCCGGAAGCGCTGCATGACCGGCCCCTGCCGGCCCGGACTGCGCATCAGCACCAGCCGGCGGCAGCTGGGAGCGAGGCGTTCGACGGCCTCTTCCAGCAGGTCGCGTACCCGGGCCATGTCGCACTTGGGGCGCAGCGTGTCGTTGAGGCCGCCGACCAGCGTGACCACGTCCGCCCGCATCGCGGCGGCGACGCCCACCTGCTCCTCGACGATCTGGCCGATGAGCTTGCCCCGGACGGCCAGGTTCGCGTACTCGAAGCCGGGCGTGCGGGCGGCCAGCCGAGCGGCGAGGAGATCCGCCCAGCCCCGGTACGTGCCGTCGGGGAGCAGATCCGACATGCCCTCGGTGAAGGAGTCACCGACCGCGACAAGACTGGTGTATGAGGCATTCATCTCCATGGCCGTGCGATCCTACCGCGCGGTATGTCGTGCCCTCGCCGTGGCCCGGAGCCGGACCCGTCAGCGGCCGTCAGCGAGCGTCAGCGGGGCCGGCCGGGAGGCCCGACCAGGATGCGGAGCACGTCCTCCATCGTGACCAGGCCGGCGAGCCTCCCGTTCTCGTCCAGGACCGCCGCCAGGTGGGTGCGGCTGCGTCGCATGGCGGTCAGTACGTCGTCGAGCGGGGTCCCGGCCCGCACCCGGGCGATGGGACGCAGCGCCGACACCGGGAAGGGGCGGTTGCGGGGCACCTGGTCCAGCGCGTCCTTCACGTGCAGATAGCCGAGGATCCTGCGGGTGCTGTCCACGACGGGGAAGCGGGAGAAGCCGGACTCCGCCGCGAGCCGCTCCAGTTCCTCGGGCGTCGTGCCGACCTGTGCGTAGATCACCCGCTCGACGGGCGTCACCACGTCCACGACCGGGCGCCGTCCCAGCTCCAGGGCGTCCTGCAGGCGCCCGGCCGCCCGGTCGTCGAGCAGCCCGGCGGCCCCGGAGTCGCTCACCATCCGGGCGAGCTCGTCGTCAGAGAAGGTCGCGGTGACCTCGTCCCTGGTCTCGACCCGCAGCAGCTTCAGCAGGGCGTTGGCGAAGGCGTTGATCGTGAAGATGACCGGCTTCAGGGCCCTGGTGAGCGCCACCAGTGGAGGACCGAGGAGCAGGGCGGTGCGGGTCGGCTCCGCCAGCGCGATGTTCTTGGGGACCATCTCGCCGAGCAGCATGTGCAGATAGGTGGCGGCGGCGAGGGCGATCACGAACGAGATCGGATGGATCAGCGCGTGGGGTACGCCGACGGCGTCGAAGACCGGCTCCAGCAGATGGGCGATGGCCGGTTCCGCGACCACGCCCAGCACCAGGGTGCACAGGGTGATGCCGAGCTGGGCGGCGGCGAGCAGCGCCGAGACGTGCTCCAGACCCCACATGACGCTCCGGGCGCGCCGGTTCCCGGCATCCGCCTCGGGCTCGATCTGACTGCGGCGCACGGAGATCATGGCGAACTCGGCCCCCACGAAGAAGGCGTTGACGACCAGCGTCAGAAAGCCGATGAAGAGCTGAACGGCGGTCATCGCGTACCCCTCCTCGTATCGGAGCCGGTGGATCCGTGGCCCCGGCCGGCGCCTCCCGTGCCTTCCGGCTCTCCTGCGGTGCCGGTGCCGGTGCCGGTGCCGGTGCCGCGCGGCCGGGCGGAGCGGTCCGCCCCGTCAGCGGTGCCACTGCTCTCCGGCCGCCCTCCGGAGGCGTCCGGAGTCTCGGCGTCGGACGGCCCGGCGGCGCCGTGGCCGGACCCGTCCGCGGCGCTGCCGGGTGTGTCCACCCGGGGCCCGTCGGGCCGGCCGGACTGTTCCGCCTCACCGTCCTCGCTGCCCTTGCCGTCCCCGCCGGCGGCGCCCGGTCCTTCGGGCGCGCCCGGTGCTCGGGGTTCGCTGCCCTGTCCTGCGGACGCTCGCGGTGTTTCGGGCTCGCCGCCCTTGCCGGCGGCGCCCGGTCCTTCGGGCGCGCCCAGTGCTCGGGCCGGTCCCCGCGCCACCGTGCCCGGTCGTTCCTCCTCGCTCGGCCCCTTCGGCCGCTCGGCCCGCTCGGGTGCTACGGACCCGCGTCGTCGCTGCCCTCGGAGCCGGCCGTCGCGCGCCGGGGGCTCTTCCGTGACACGCGGTTCATGGAGCAGGACCCGCGCGGCCCGTCGCCCCGAGGCGTCGACGACGTCGAGCCGCCAGCCGGCGTGCTCGATGGTGTCGCCGACGGTGGGAATCCGGCCCAGTCGCGCAGCGATCAGCCCGGCCAGCGTCTCGTACGGCCCTTCCGGCACTCGCAGTCCGATGACCTCGAGCTGGTCCATCCGGGCCGCACCGTCCGCCGACCACAGCGCGCGGCCGTCCGCGTCCTCTCCGGCCCGGGCGAGATCCGGCGTCTCGTGCGGATCGTGCTCGTCCCTGACCTCCCCGACGACCTCCTCGACGATGTCCTCCAGGGTCACCACCCCGGCCGTGCCGCCGTACTCGTCGATGACGACGGCCATGGTCCGCTTGCCCGACAGCAGATCGAGCAGCCGGTCGACGGTCAGGGTGGCCGGTACGAGCAGGGGGTCGCGCATCAGCTCGGAGACCGGATGACGGTGGCGGCGCTCGGCCGGAACGGCCAGGACGTCCTTGATGTGCACGACCCCGACGACGGTGTCCAGGCTGCCCCGGTACACCGGGAAGCGGGACAGGCCCGTGGCGCGCGTCGCGTTGGCGACGTCCTCGGCGGTGGCCTGCACATCGAGGGCGGTGACCTGCACGCGAGGCGTCATGACGTTCTCCGCGGTCAGTTCGGCGAGCATCAGGGTCCGCACGAACATCTCCGCGGTGTCCGCCTCCAGCGCCCCTTCCTTGGCGGAGTGGCGGGCCAGGGCGACGAGCTCCTGGGGGCTGCGCGCCGACGCCAGCTCCTCCGTGGGCTCCAGGCCGAGCCGGCGCACGACGCGGTTGGCGGTGTTGTTCAGCTGGCGGATCAGCGGGCGGAAGATCGCGGAGAAGATCCGCTGGGGGGTGGCGACCACCCGGGCGACCGCGAGCGGGCGCGAGATCGCCCAGTTCTTGGGGACCAGCTCTCCCACGACCATCAGGAAGACGGTGGACAGTGCCGTGCCGATGACGAGGGCGAGGGAGGACGCCACGGACGGTGCGGCGCCCAGGGCCCGGAGCGGGCCGCTGATCAGCTTGGCGATGGACGGCTCGGCGAGCATGCCGACGACCAGGTTGGTGACCGTGATGCCCAGCTGGGCGCCGGAGAGGTGGAAGGTGAGTTCCCGTACGGCCTTCAGCGCGCTCGCGGCACCGCGCTCACCCCGTTCGGCCGCCCGTTCGAGATCGACCCGCTCGACGGTGGTGAGGGAGAACTCGGCTGCGACGAATCCCCCGCAGGCGAGTGCGAGCAGCACCGCCACGAGAAGCAGGAGCACTTCGGTCATCGGTTCACCTCCGTCCCATGGTCCGGCAGGGCGATGAGGATCGCGCGACGTCAGCCGCCTGGGGCTCGCGCATGGGAGGACGCTCACACCTTTCGTTCACGCGGAGGGCAAGCGACCCTCCTGGTCTTCGGCCTGTCGTCGGCCGTACGGCAATGCGGGGACCGGCCGGCCCGCCTCTGACGCGCATCCGCCCGCAGGTCCACCGCCCCGCCCGTGGCCGGCCCCGCGCCCGCTCCCTAGGCGAGCGGCTTCACCCAGCGGCTCCACTGCGGCTCGGGCGTGTAGCCGGCCGCCCGCCACGCGGGGTGCGCGGACTCGTTCCGGTCGAGCACCATCGCGTCACCGCGCCTCCCGCCCAGCCTCAGGAACCGCTCCTCCGCCGCCTTGAGCAGCGCACCGCCGACTCCCTGCCGCCGGTGACCGGGATGGACCGCCAGCCGGTAGAGATGGCAGCGCCAGCCGTCGAAACCCGCGATGACCGTTCCGGCCAGCACCCCGTCGCGCTCGGCGAGGATCAGGGCCTCCGGGTCCCTGGCCACCAGCAGTTCGACCCCGCCCCGGTCGTCGCTGATGCTCGTGCCCTCGGCGGCCACCTTCCAGAAGGCGAGCACGGCGTCGAGATCGGCCGGCGAGGCGGGCCTTGTCCGAGGATCGCTCATGGTGGCCATCCCATCACCGTCCCGGACGTGCCGTCGAAGGGATTCCGGGCCCGGCCCGGGTTCCGCCGGTGGCAGGGGCGCATCCCGCCCCGCGCTCCGCGGGTGGTCGCGCCGCCCGCGCCGGAGGTTGCCCCGGCGACGCCCTGGCGTTCCACGGCCGCGCCGTGCTCCACCGCCCTCAACATGCTCCTGCCCACCTGCGCGCCTCCCGCGACCGCTCCGGTGGCACGCCCTCGCGCGCCCGCCTCCGACACGCGCTTTCCCGTAACCGTTCCGGCCATGCGCACCGGGTCGGGCGGTTCAGGTGCCGCGGAGTTCCCTGATCACCTGGCCGAATGCCTCCATCGACGGGTCGAGGACCGTCAGGTACGAGAAGCCGTACCGCTCGCGCCGCGCCCGCAGCTGGTCGGCGATCTGCCGTACGGTGCCGACCGCCAGCACCGGCAGTTCCAGCACGTCCTCCGTGCCCAGCGGGGGGACCAGCGGGAGCAGCGACTCGACCGCAGCCTGCCGGTCGTCGGTCACGGCGACGACCTGAATCAGCAGGTTCAGCTCGGCCGGTTCCGCACGCCCGGCCGCGAACCCGTGGTAGGCCGCCACGCGTTCGTCCATTTCGCCGGCGGTGAGCACGCCCGGCCCTCCGTCCCCGGTCCGGGCCCCGGTGAAGCCCACGACGTCCGCCCGCTCGGCCGCCAGCCGCAGCAGCCGGTCGCCGTTCCCGCCGAGCAGCAGCGGGGGCCGGGGGCGCTGCACCGGGCGCGGGGCGTGCCCGTCGTCCGCGAGGAGCCGCTCGATCTCGTCGACGGTGCTCCGGAGCCGGTCCACGCGCCTGCCCGGCGGAAGGAACTCCAGCCCCGCCCGGTCGTGTTCCTCCTTCACATAGCCCGTTCCCAGTCCGATCTCGAGCCTTCCGCCCGTCAGCGCGTCGGCCGTGGCGATCTCACGGGCGAGCAGCGCGGGGTTCCAGAACGCGGCGTTGAGGACGAACGTGCCCACCCGGGGGCGTTCGGTCGCCTCCGCGGCAGCGATCAGTGCGGGGAAGGGGGCGACCATGCCCAGGTGGTCGGGCACCTGGATGACGTCGTAACCGAGTTCCTCGGCGCGCCGGCACCGCGCGCGCCACTCCACGCCGTCGGCCGGCGTCACCATGGTGATCCCGAACCGGAACGGTTTGATCAACTGTCCTCCTCCGACGGCGCGTTCATGCGCGCGCCGTGGTGCGCGGTGACGTGGAAACGTCCTCCTGTCCGGGCTGCGCTCCCCTTGCCGCCGCTAGCGTCACGGCGCTAGCTTGAAGGGGTGGCCAAGACACAGTTGAACGTACGGGTGGACGAGAGCACCGCCGCTGCGGCGCGCCGCAGGGCGCATCAGCGCGGGCTCAGCGTGAACCGGTACATCGAGGAGCTCGTCAAGCAGGACGCGGGTGAGGTGGGGCGTGCCTTCGTCGAGGCCGCGGCCGACTTCATGAAGCAGTACGAATCGGTGTTCGCCGAGGAGTTCGGAGCCCCGGCCCAGGCCGCTCCCGCGCACCCGCCGGGCGGCGAGGGCCCGGTCGCAGGCGCGAGCGCGGGCGAGTCCAGCGGCACCGGGCGCCGGACCCGGCGCACCAAGGCGACCGCGCAAGGCGAGCGTTGAACCTGTCGATCGATCTCGCCTGGCTGCTCATGGTCGCCGAGCAGAAGATGCCCGGAGACCCGCAGGTCACCGACTGGGGTGCGCTGATCGCCGCGGTCAGCCGCCATGAGGCGGAGATCTTCGGCATGGCCGTCTACGACGAGCCGTACACGCGCGCCGCCGCCTTGATGCAGGTGCTCGTGCACGTGCCTGCCCTGGAGCACTCCAATGCGATGTTCGCGACGGCGGTCGCCTACGGCTACCTCGTCGCGAGCGGACTGCCGGTGGCGACCTCCCCCGAACGCGTGCGTGACCTCGCACGGCTGGTGAAGGAGGGCAAGACCGGCGTCCACGGGATCGCACGCGAACTGCGCGGCTGGATCCAGTGACCCCCGGGACCGGCGGCCTTCGGAGCGGTGGGCCCCGGCCGGTCCGCGGAGCCGGTGGCGCACCGTCCGACCGGTGCAGGCACGGTCGGCGCGCCCCCGCGGTCGCAGCCGGCCGATGAGCCCGGCAAGTGTCCTCGTGCGGCTGACGGGGTCGGGCGTGTCCTCGTGCGGCCGACGGGCTCAGCGAGTGTCCTCGTGCGGTCGGCGGGCAACGCCCAGTACACAGAAGGACGTCGGCAGCCCGGGCCCCTTCCCGGGCACGCGCAGACTGCGGTACGTCCCCAGTTCGAAGCCGGCGGCCTCGATCGCGCCGAGCGGATCACGGGCGGTGTGACAGCCCCCGAAGATCCGCGGCCACACGGTACGGTCCAGGCCGCGCTGCACCGCGGCCATGGGCCGGCCGGGAGCGGCCCCGTGCTCGAAGAACCGCAGTTCACCACCGGGGCGCAGGACGCGCTTGATCTCCGCGAGGGCGCGTGGCAGATCCCGCACGCTGCACAGCACCAGTGAGGCGACCGCCGCGTCGAAGGCCTCGCTCTTCACGGGCAGCGCCTCCGCCGCGCCCGGCACCACGTCGACGGGCACGTCGGCGTGCACCGCGGCCGTGACCGCCAACTGCCGCAGGGTGCGCTCCGGTTCCAGGGCGACGACCTCGGAGACCGCCGCCGGGTAGTGCGCGAAGTTCAGCCCGTTCCCCGCGCCGATCTCGATCACGCGGCCCGAGAGACCGGCGAGCAGTTCCTCACGGTGCGCGGCCACACCGCCCTTGAGGTCGGCCGCCACGCTGAACCGGGCGTAGAAGCGGGCGAACAGCGGATGGTGTACGGCGTCCCGGGGAACCCTGGAGCTGCGCGACAGCATGGCTGGCCTCCTCCGGAGTACGACTCGTCCGTCCGCCGTACGAACCGCCTCGTACGGCAGGACGGCGAACAGGGTGATTCTCCCCCCGAGCGACCCGACTCAGTCAGGCGCGTTCCGCGGCGGCGCGCCGGGCGCGCTGCCGGGACTCCCGCCCGGGCCCCGGCGCGCCGCGGCCGTCACCCCGGGCCGGCCTGCCCTGCGGCCATGAGCCGGGGTCGTCACTCGCCCACGAAGCAGAACTCGTTCCCCTCCGGGTCCAGCATCACCTGGAAGCGGCCGTAGTCGTCCGTGACCACCGCCCCGGCCGGAGTCGCGCCGAGCCGGGCCGCCCAGGCGGCCGCCGAGTCCACGTCGCCGGCGCCGACATCCAGATGCAGCCGGTTCTTGACGGTCTTGCCCTCGGGAACCCGCTGGAAGGCGACGCGCACGAAGCCGGGCGGGTCGACGTACGCCCAGTCGGCGCTGCGTTCGACGGCCTCGCCGCCGAGCAGCTCGGCCCAGAACCGTGCGAGGGCCGACGGCTCCGCGCAGTCGAAAACGATCTCCTCAACCCGTGCTCGCATGGCGCTCAGCGTACGGCCCGGGCCCGAAGTCCGCCGCGAACGCCTCCGCGTCCCAGGACCCGTCGAGCGCGGGCGCCAGCCAGCGCGGCGCCGCGTCCCGGAACGCCTCGGGAGCCAGTGAGCCGGAGCCCTCGGGGACCGCCCCGAGCAGTGCCGCTCCGGCCGATTCCGGCAGATCGGCCACGTTGCAGCGGGCGGCGAGGTCGGGCGTCGCGGGCCAGCTGCCCACCACCACTCCCAGCGGCTCCAGGGAACGGGCGCGCAGGGCTTCCGTGGTGAGCGCGGTCGCGTTGAGCGTCCCGAGCCCGGCCGGGGCCACGACCAGCACCGGCGCGTCCAGCAGTCGAGCGACGTCCGCGAGCGTGCCACCCTTCCCGTCGAACCGGACGAGCAGCCCGCCCGCGCCCTCGACCAGAACCAGGTCGTGCTCCCCCGCCAGCTTCGCGGCCGCGTCGGCGACCTCGTGCGGCCCGACCGGCGCCAGGCCGGCCCGGCGGGCCGCCGTGGCCGGGGCGAGCGGCTCGGGGAACCGGGCGAGTTCGAACCCCGCGACCCCCGGGCCGCCGAGGCGAGCCGCCTCCTGGGCGTCACCCGGCTCGCCCCGCGAGAGGCCCGTCTGAGCCGGCTTCAGCACCGCGACCGACCGGCCCTGCGCGGCGGCCGTCGCGGCGACGGCCGCGGTGACGACGGTCTTCCCGATCTCGGTACCGGTGCCGCTGACGACGATGACGCCCATGGTGCTCCTTGCTGGTGATGGACGTACGGGTGAGGCAGGCCCCCCCGCACGTCCCCGGTTCAGCCCGCCGCGGCGGCGGCGCGGACCGCCCGCGTGATCAGCGCGAGATCCGCGTCGCTCGTGACGTACGGCGGCATGGTGTAGATCAGATCGCGGAAGGGACGCAGCCACACGCCCTCACGGACGGCGGCCCCGGTCGCCGCAGCCATGTCCACGGGCCGGTCGAGCTGGACGACGCCGATCCCGCCCAGGACGCGGACGTCCAGGACGCCGTCGATGCCGGCCGCTTCCGCCAGCCCGGCGCGGAGCCCGGTCTCCAGACGCTTGACCTCCCGCTCCCAGTCCTGGGAGAGCAGCAGGTCGATCGACGCGCACGCGACCGCCGCCGCGAGCGGATTGCCCATGAAGGTCGGCCCGTGGGCCAGCACGGGCACCTCGCCACGCGAGATGCCGTCGGCCACCCTTCCCGTGCACAGCGTCGCCGCCATGGACAGATAACCGCCGGTCAGCGCCTTGCCCAGACACATGACATCGGGTGAGACACCCGCGTGCTCCGTCGCGAAGAGCCTGCCCGTGCGCCCGAACCCGGTGGCGATCTCGTCGAGGACCAGCAGCACGTCGTGCTCGTCGCAGGCCTCCCGCAGCACCCGCAGATAGGCGGGGGAGTGGAACCGCATCCCGCCCGCGCCCTGCACCACCGGTTCCACGATCACCGCGGCCAGTTCGTCGGCGTGCCGCGCGACGAGCTCGCGCAGATGTTCGGCATACGCGGGGTCGAAGGGTGCGTCGTGGCCGGCCGGGGGTGCGTCCGCGAAGACCTGCCGCTGGAGGACCCCGGACCACAACTCGTGCATCCCGCCCTCGGGATCGCACACCGACATGGGCTGCCAGGTGTCGCCGTGGTAGCCGCCGCGCCAGGTCAGCAGCCGGCGTTTGTCCGGGCGTCCCGTCGAACGCCAGTACTGGAGGCACATCTTGACCGCGACCTCGACGGACACCGAGCCCGAGTCGCAGAGGAAGACGTGCCGCAGGGGTTCCGGAGTGATCTCGACGAGCCGGGTGGCGAGCCGGACGGCCGGCTCGTGGGTGAGCCCGCCGAACATGACGTGGCTCATCCGTTCGAGCTGGCCGCGCGCGGCCTCGTTCAGCACGGGGTGGTTGTAGCCGTGCACCGCCGACCACCACGACGACATGCCGTCGACCAGTTCGGTCTGCCCGTGGGCCGGTTCGGCGAGCCGGAGCCGTACCCCGGACGCGGACTCCACGACCAGCGGGTCCGTACGGCCCGGCATGGGGCCGTACGGGTGCCAGACGTGGGCCCGGTCCAGGGCCACCAGCCCGCGTGCGGCGGAGCTACGCATTGGGGGCGAGGTCGGTTCCCGCGCCGCGCCGGCGGACGGCCACCAGGTCGGGGCGAGCCCCGGAGGCGCCGGCGGTCTCGGGCGCGGCCTCCTCGGCGGTGTCGCCGCACGGGGCGCAGCCCCCGCCGCCGTGCGAACCGCAGCCGCCCGCGGCGGCGCCCGCCCGGTGCGCCGGCAGGGTCGTGGTGTCCGAGCCCTCGACCTCGAAGCCCGCGTCCGTGATCATCTCCAGGTCCGCCTTGCCGGCCTGCCCCTCACTGGTGAGGTAGTCGCCGAGGAAGATCGAGTTGACGAGATGCAGCGCCAGCGGCTGCAGCGTGCGCAGATGGACCTCGCGGCCGCCCGCGAGACGCACCTCCACGTCCGGGCACACGAACCGGACCATCGCGAGGATCCGCAGCGCCCGCTGGGGCGTCAGGTTCCACTCCTTGGCGAGGGGCGTGCCCTCGAACGGGATGAGGAAGTTCACCGGTACCGAGTCGGGGTCCAGCTCCCGCAGCGCGAACACCACGTCGACCAGGTCCTCGTCGCTCTCGCCCATGCCCGCGATCAGTCCCGAGCAGGCCGACAGCCCGGCGGCATGCGCCTTCTGGACCGTGTCCACGCGGTCCGCGTACGTGTGCGTGGTCGTGATGTCCCCGTACGTCCCCTCGGACGTGTTGAGGTTGTGGTTGTACGCGTCGGCGCCGGCGTCGCGCAGCCGCTCCGCCTGGCCCTCGGAGAGCAGCCCCAGGCACGCACAGACCTCGACGCCCTCGTTCTGCTCCTTGATGGCCGCGATGGTCTTCGAGACACGGTCGACGTCGCGGTCCGTCGGACCGCGGCCGCTGGCGACCAGGCAGACCCGCTTCGCGCCGCCGGCGACCCCGGCGGCCGCCGCCTCGGACGCCTCGTCCGGCTTCAGCCAGGTGTACTTGAGGATCTCCGCCTTGGAACCGAGCCGCTGGGAACAGTACGAACAGTCCTCCGGACACAACCCGGACTTGAGGTTGACGAGATAGTTGAGTTTCACCCGCCGCCCGAACCACTGACGGCGCACCTTTCCGGCCGCGGCCACCACATCGAGCAGATCGTCGTCGGAGGTCGCCAGTACGGCGAGCGCTTCTTCGCGGGTCGGCAGCTCACGCCGCAGGCCCTTGTCCACCAGCGTGTTCAGGAGGTCCATGGCGCAGATCCTTGCTTACCGGAAGCCCCCCGGCCAAGGAGGAACTCCACAACAGCCCCCGATTGAGGTGTGTGTATGGCCACACTCTGACCTCTGGCGTCCCCCGCTAGGGTCTGTTCGCTGCCTACAAAAGGACCGGACCATGCCCCCAGTGCCTCAGGATCCTTTCGACTGGACGGACGAAGCGGCGCGCCGACGTGCGGAGGCGGGCCTCGTCCGTGCGCTCCGCCCGCGGCCCGCGGCGTCGGACCTGCTCGACCTGGCGAGCAACGACTACCTCGGCCTCACCCGCAGGGCCGAGGTCACCGAGGCGGCCGCCTCGGCCGCCCGGCGGTGGGGAGCGGGGGCGACCGGCTCCCGGCTGGTGACCGGCAGCACCGAGCTGCACGCGGAACTGGAGCGCGAACTGGCGGAGTTCTGCGGGTTCGAGGCCGCGCTGGTGTTCTCCTCCGGGTACGCGGCGAACCTCGCGGTGCTCACGGCCCTCAGCGCGCACGGGTCCCTCATCGTCTCGGACGCCGGCAACCACGCCTCGATCGTCGACGGCTGCCGGCTCGCGCGCGCGGAGACCGCCGTCGTGGCGCACGCCGATCCGGAGGCCGTGGCCAAGACGCTCGACGCCCACCCCGGCCGGAGAGCCCTGCTCGTGTCCGACTCGGTCTTCTCGGTGGACGGCGACGCCGCGCCGCTGGGCGCCTTCGCAGGAGTGTGCCGTGGGCACGGGGCCGCCCTGGTGGTGGACGACGCACACGGTTTCGGCGTCCTCGGCGAGGGCGGCAGGGGAGCCCTGCAGGCGGCGGGCCTCGACGGGGCTCCGGGTGTCGTCGCCACCCTCACCCTCTCCAAGTCCCTCGGCAGCCAGGGCGGGGCGGTCCTCGGCCCGGCGCGGGTGATCGAGCATCTCGTCAACGCCGCCCGTACGTTCATCTTCGACACCGGACTCGCCCCGGCCGCGGTGGGCGCCGCCCTCGCGAGCCTGCGGCTGCTGCGCCGCGAGCCGGGCCTCGCGGACCGGGCCCGGACCGTGGCGGGCACGCTGCACGGGAGGTTGACGGCGGCGGGGCTGACCGCTGCCCGGCCGGACGCGGCCGTCGTCTCCGTGCAGGCGCCGTCGCCGGAGTCGGCGGTGCGCTGGGCGGCGGACTGCCGGGCCGCCGGGCTGGCCGTGGGCTGCTTCCGGCCGCCGTCCGTGCCGGACGGGATCTCACGGATCAGGCTCACGGCGCGCGCCGACCTCACCGATCAGCAGATCGGGACGGCGGTCGCCACCATCCTCGCAACGGCGCCTGCGGCCTGAAGAGGGCGGCGGGGCGCCGTCGGTCCGCGACGGCGCGCCCGAGGCTCCGACCGACCGGGTCACCGCGGTGGCGCGCCCAGGCCGCTGACGAAGCCGGTCCAGGCGGCCGGTGAGAACACGAGGAGCGGCAGCCCGGGGTTCTTCGAGTCGCGCACGGCCAGGGCGCCGTCGGGGCACCGTGCGGTCTCCACGCAGTTGTTCATTCCGACACTGCGGCTGCTGCGTTGCCAGGACGTGCCCGGCAGCGGGCGTACACGTGCGTCGTGAGCAGACATTGGGGGGTGCCTTTTCTACGCGCCGTCACGGATCCCTGCGACGAGATCCAACGAGTCCGTCGGTGAGAGCGCATGCGCCTGCATGGTGCGGAAGGCGGCGCCGTACGTCTCGAGGTCTTCCTTCCGTTCGAGGTAGAGACTACTCGTCAAGTGGTCGAGAACAACCACGTCTAGATCGGAAGTGTTCGGAAAGGAGAAGATAACGAAAGATCCGGTCAGTCCCACGTAACCACCCGTGGCGAAGGGCAGTATCTGCAGCCGCACATGCGGGAGTTGGGCCATCTCCAGCACCCGGCGCAACTGTCCCCGCATCACCTCCCGGCCGCCGACCTGGCGCCGGAGGACCGCTTCGTCCAGCACGGCACTGAAGGTCAGAGGGCGTTCCGCCCGCAGTACGCGCTGACGCGCGATGCGCACTTCGACCAGCGAGTCCACCGTCGCCGTGGGGACACCCTCCAGGGCGGAACGGGTCACCGCCCGCGCGTAGTCGGGCGTCTGCAGCAGCCCGGGCACCACCGAGGTCTCCAGCGTGCGCGCCGTGCTCGCCTGGGACTCCAGACTGATGAAATCCCGGTACTGCGGCGGAATCACCCCCCGGTACGCGTGCCACCAGCCCTTTCCCCCGCCGTCCGCCGTACCGGCCAGCGTGCCCAGCAGTTCGCGCAGCCGCTGGTCGGCCACCCCGTAGGCGTCCAGCAGCCGGGCGACATCGGCTGGTTTCACACCGCTCGTTCCGGTCTCTATACGGCTCACTTTCGACTGGTTCCAGCCCACCAGGAGAGCCGCCTCCCGGCTCGTGAGACCGACGCCCAGCCGCAGACCGCGCAACTCCTCCCCGAGCTTGCGCCGGCGTACCGCGGGACCCTGCCGCATGCCGTGTCTCCTCCTGTCTCCGCGGCCCGCCTCATCGGCCGCCGGGCGGCACCGGTGACCGGCAGGCGGACACCGGCGGGCGCAGCGCCAAGCGCCAAGTGTGCGCCCAAATACGTTCTCGCGTAGCAGAGTTCACCGCTTTGAGGGACAGATATATGCATATCCTGGTGGATCCCCTGCCATGGAGCCGGCGACGGTGGCAGTCTGGCGCGAAGCGCAGTCCGAGGCTGTTCCGGCACCCGCATCCGCTGCGTGCCGCGCTCCGGCAGCCCCGGTGGGAAAGGGACAGCTCGCCATGGCAGACCATCAGGAAGCCTCCGTCACACTGCCGAGCGATCCCGCCTCGGTATCCACCGCGCGCAGATACGTCTCCGAGGTCCTCGGCGAATGGGGACTGCCGGGGGAGACCGAGACCGCCGACACCGTCCGTCTCATCGTCTCCGAACTCGCCACCAACGCCGTCCAGCACACCTTCGGGCTGTCGCCGACCTTCACGGTCGACGTACGCCTCGAGCGTGACGAGCGCCTGTGCATCGGTGTCACGGACAGCCATCCGCGCCGCCCCCAGCGCCTGCCCGCGGCCGTGCAGCAGGACAACGGCCGCGGCATGGTGATCATCCGCTGGCTCGTCGCGGAGTGCGGCGGCAAGCTGCACGTCGACCCCACCCCCGAGGGCGGCAAGACCGTGTGGATCGCGATGCCCTGGAGCGCGGCCGAGGTGGAGCGTCCCGAGTGAGCGCCCGGACCGGCGCCGCCCCGAGCGTCCGGGCGGGCCGCGCGCGGCCTCACTGCCGCGGGGCGGGACTCCCGCACCCCCGGCAACCGGCGGCCGCATCGAGCGGCGCCCGGGGAGCGGCGTCGGCCGAGGCTCGGGCGAACCCCGACCTCAGGGCGCGCAACGATCCCGCCGCCGGCCCCCACTCCTCACCACGGTGCGCCACCGAGATGGTGCTGCGGAACGCCGCCGGTTCCAGCCGTCGCACGCCGAGCGGGGACTCGGCCGTCGCCGCTGCCGTCTCCGGCACGGCCGCGACTCCCATCCCCGCACTCACCAGGGCGTACCAGGGGGACCGGCACACCACGGCCGGGGTCGCCCAGGCTCGTGCCGGAGCGCTCTCCACGCCCTTCCGCGGCGGGTGCGCAGGAGCACTGCTGATCAGCGGCCGGCCCGCCGGCTCCGACAGCGGAAGCCCGGTCCGGTTCCCGTCCGTGGCGCTGCCGGTCGACCGGCTCGGACGCACGCTGCGGCGGCCGCGCACCAGGCGCGCCGTGGAGGGAGTGAGCGGCGGGGCCCTCGCCTCCCTGCGGCTGACGCCCGTGACCGCTCCGCTGCTCCGGTGACGTCCCGACGGCCGGCGGGCGACACCGGAGCCCGGTGCGCCCGGCCGGCGCACCGGGCGGACGGCGCTGTTCGCCGGACACGGCCTCTAGCGCACGCGCCCGTAACGGACGCTCTTGGACCAGATCTTGGTCAGCTTCACGACGGAACCGGTCTTCGGCGAGTGCCAGATCTTCCCGGCCCCGGCGTAGATGCCGACGTGGTACACGTGTCCCCGCGAATGGAAGAACACCAGGTCACCGCGCTGCCGCTGGGAGGAGGAGATATGGCGGGTGCGGTTGTACTGCTGCTGGGCCGTGCGCGGCAGTTTCTTGCCCGCCTTCTTGTAGGCGTAGAGCGTGAGCCCGGAGCAGTCGAAGCGGCTCGGACCGGTGGCTCCGTACCTGTACGGCGCTCCCTTCTTCGAAGCGGCGACCTTCAGAGCCTTCGTCGCGTACGCCGAGGCCGCCTGGGCCTCCGTCGCACCGCCCGGCACGATCAGTGAGCCGCCGACGGCGGCGATCGTGAGTGCCGAGACGGCACCCGTCCGGGACAGCAGGGACGGGAGATGTGTCTGCGCAGTCATGCGCAACCCTTCGTCAGCCGCCTGTGAAGGATGACCTGTCGGGTTCGGACTGGCGAAGATGCCCGGCCGCTCACGCGGCTTCACCCCAAGGACCTGCCACCGTCCGGCGGCCGGCCCGCACTGCTGGGTCCTCCACTCCTGCCGAAGCCCTCATGTCGACCAGGCATCCGGTGCGGCGGCAGGACTCGGCGTCCGCCCGGACCGCCCCGCCGCGGTGGCGGGGGCTTGTCGTCCCAGGGATCTTGACCCACGAACTGCCGGATTTCCGAGTCGAAACGACGATTTGTGAGGCTCCTCACCACTGATCTGTTCGAGTGGACAGAGCCGTTCGGGGGACATGGCGTCGGCGGGCGACGAGCCCCGTACCTGCGACGAAGCCGGCCATTGGGCCAATTGGGCGATGCCGTTGCGCAACTTGCACGGGACGAAAGTCGAAGCCCGTGCTGGTCCGGATGGGCGACACCCACTCGTACGCTTCGCGGGCGCGTCGGACGTCCCACGAGACCCGTTTTCCGGTGGGTCGTCAACTCGGCTCCTCCGGCGGCACGGTGATTCGGGATGCCCTGCGCTCCCCGTCCAACACCCGCAGGGCGCGCGCCAATGTGGCCGTGTGCAGCTCGCTCTCACCGCGCATGTGCATGACCGTCAGGGCGTCCCGGAGGGCCGTGGCCCGGGCGACCAGGGCCTGTGCGGCGCGCAGGGCGCCATACGTGTGTGCCCCGCGTGCCGGGTTGATCCTTCCCAGTTGGTCGACCACTTCGAGATAGCGGTCGATGAACTCGCTCTCGGCGCACGTCAGTGCGGGCAGGGGCGGTAGTTCCGGCGGCAGCACCGACGGCTCACCCGAGGCCGGCGGAAGTCAGCGACGCCTTCCGGTTCTTGACGAGGTGATCGATCAGTCCGTACTCCAGGGCGCCCGCGGCGTCGAACACGGTGGCGCGGTCGAGGTCGGCGGCGATGCGCTCCACGCTCTGGCCGGAATGGCGCACGAGCATGGCGGCGAGTTGCTCCCGCAGCCGCAGCAATTCCTGTGCCTGGACATCCAGATCGGTGGGCTGCCCCTGAACCGGCTCAGGCAGGGAGGGCTGCTGCACGACGACGCGCGCACCGGGCAGGGCCATGCGCTTGCCCGGGGCGCCGGCGGCGAGGAGCACGGCGGCGGTCGACGCGGCCTGTCCCAGACAGGTGGTGACGATGTCGCAGGTCACCGTCTGCATGGTGTCGTAGACGGCGGACATGGCGCTGATCGAGCCGCCGGGCGAGTTGATGCAGAGCGAGATGTCCTGGTCCGGCGCGGCGTACTCCAGGTAGAGGAGCTGTGCGATGACGTCGTTGGCCGAGGTGGCGTCGACGGGAGCGCCGAGGAGGACGATCCGCTCGTCGAGCAGCTTGGCGTACGGGTCGAGCGTGCGCTGCCCGCCGCTCGCGCGTTCGGTGAACTCGGGCCGGACATGACGGGCGGACGGACGGTTCACGGCGTACCACTCCTCAAGCGGCCGCCCCTGGCGGCCTTTTGTCTGCGGCGTCTCTGGCGGACTCTGTAAAAAATGTACAGGACGTACAGACCGTTATGATGGGGAGCATGGCCTACGAGATTCCGGTGACGCAAGCGCGAGCTGAACTCGCCGAACTGATCAACCGCGTCGTCTACGGCGGCGAGCGGGTCGTCGTGACCCGCCACGGGAAGCCGCTCGTGGCCCTGGTGTCGGCCGCTGACCTGGAGCGACTGGAGACTGCCGAGCAGGTGGCGGAGGAGTCGGCCGTCTCCTCCGTGTCGTCGCTGCGCTCCACCGAGCCGTCCGCTACCGGCGAACGCGGCCGCTTCGGCATCGCGGCGGAGCACCGGCGGCCGGGTGCGGGCGGCGGCGTCTGAAGCGCCGCGGCCGGTCCCGCGCAACGCTGCCGACGTCGCGTCGGACCGCACCGCGCGCACGGCGAGGCCGCGCGCTCCCGTCCGCTACAGCGGGAACGCGCGGCCGTTCCGGGGGCCGGGTCGCGGGGGCCGTTCGGGTCCTGTCCGGCGCCGGCGGACCCGTCCGGTCAGCCGGCCGCTGCCGGTTCGACGGGACGCGTCGTGGCGAAGGCCGGGGCGACGGAGCGTCGGCGACCGCCGCCGATCAGCACCGCGGTCAGGCCCAGGGCCGCCCACAGGCTCAGGGTCAGCGCGGGCCCGCCGGCCCCGCTGCCGTCGAAGTACGCCACCGACCGCAGCAGTGAGCCACCGGCGCCCGGCGGCAGCCACTCACCGATCAGGCCGACCGGCTCCGGAAGCAGTTCCGGCGCGCTCGCGACACCCGAGAACGGATTGCCCAGGAGCACGATCAGCAGCGCACCCAGGCCGATTCCGGCAGGTCCCAGCAGTGCGGCGAGCCCGGCGACGCCGGCGCCCACCGCCAGGGTGGTCAGCGTGAACGCCGCCGCCTCCGTCCACCAGTCGCCCGCGAGGATCCCGAGCCCGCTGTGTGCGATCGCCGTCGCGCTGACGCCCACGAACACCGCCGCACCGGTCAGCGCCGCCGCCGAGCGGGCGCCCCGCAGCCCGAGTCCGGTCACCATCCCCCCGGCCGCCACACCCGCCAGCGCGAGCGGCAGGACGCTGGAGGCCGGCGCGCTCCCCCGGGGGTCACCGGCGGGGGGCGCGACCACGTCCTCGACGGCCACCCGGGTCCCGGGGGGAGCGCCCGCCGTCACCGACTCCCTGAGCAACTGGGCGACGACGGGGCTCGCGGCGGTCGCCGTCAGCACCTTCGGCCCCTGCGGCGTCACCGCCACCGCTCCGTATACGACGCGGTCCTCGATCGCCTCGCGGGCCGCGGACTCGTCGTCGTAGCGGTGCACGTCGAACGCCCCCTGCCGGTGCTCGAAGCGCTGTTCCAGTGGTGCGGCCGCGGAGGCGGGACCCGCGACGCCGATGGGGAGGTCGTGCGGGGCGAGGCGGGCCGCGGGCCAGGCGAAGGCCCACAGGGCGAGGGCCGCGACGGCCGGTATCAGGAGCATCACCGCGATCGTGCGGCGGGCCGGGGAGGCGGTGGACATGGGTCCCTCGTTTCGGGTGGTTCCACGGAAGTCGTACGGGGTCGTTCCGGGCTCGTACGGAGTCCGATCAAAGAGAATGATCGTTCGTTTTCGATCCGCTCCCCACTGTTCTGACGGAAGCGTCAGTTGTCAAGAAGGAATGTTCGTTTTAGGTTGGGGGCATGGCTCGTGTATCCCAGGAGCACCTGGAGGCCCGCCGTCGGCAGATCCTCGACGGTGCCGCCCGCTGCTTCGCCCGCAACGGCTTCCACGCCACGTCGATGCAGGACATCCTCGGCGAGGTGGGCCTGTCGGCCGGTGCCGTCTACCGCTACTTCAAGGGCAAGGACGAGCTGATCTCGGCCATCGCCCGCGAGGCGTTCGCCGGCATACGAGGGGCCTTCGAGGAGGCGGCCGGGATGGCGGTGCCGCCCACGCCCGACGTCCTTCTCGGGCGGGTGCTGCGCACGTTCCTGGAGGAGCAGGTCCCCGGCGGCGACCGTCAGGCCTTCGCCCGTCTCATCGTCCAGGTCTGGACGGAGACGCTGCGCAACGACCAGCTGGCCGCGATCCTGAACGAGGGCTACCGCGGCATGCGGCATGCCTGGTCGCAGGTGGTGGACGCCTACCGGCAGAGCGGGAGCCTGTCAGCGGACGTGCCCGCGGACCATGTCGCCCGGACGATGATCGCCACCGCCCAGGGCTTCATCGCCCAGCAGGCCCTGTTCGGTGATGTGCGCGTCGAGGTGCTGGAGGACGGGCTGCGCGCGCTGATGTCCATGCACGTGCCAAAGATCAGTTAACGCGCCGGAAAAACTTCGGCCTTAACGTTCAAACCTTGGCAGCGGAAGGGCCGTGGAGAGTCAACAGACTGTTGACGTCCACTACCGTCCGCCGCACCCGGCTGCGTCCGGGCAGGCCGAACGTGAGGTGGAGAACGTGCAACTGACGCCGCATGAGCAGGAACGGCTGCTCATCCATGTCGCCGCAGACGTCGCGGAGAAGCGCAGGGCACGCGGGGTGAAGCTCAACCACCCCGAGTCCGTGGCCCTCATCACCACGCACATCCTCGAGGGCGCCCGCGACGGACGCACCGTCGCCGAACTCATGGCGTCCGGACGGAAGGTGCTCACCCGCGACGACGTCATGGAGGGCATCCCCGAGATGATCCACGACGTCCAGGTCGAGGCGACCTTCCCCGACGGGACCAAGCTCGTCACGGTCCACGACCCGATCGTCTGACGGGAGCGCGCCCATGATCCCCGGAGAGATCCTGCACGCCGACGGACCGGTCCGGCTGAACGAAGGCCGCGAGGTCACCCGGCTGACCGTCCTCAACGCAGCGGACCGGCCCGTACAGGTCGGCTCCCACTACCACTTCGCCGAGGCCAACCCCGGGCTCGACTTCGACCGCGCCGCCGCGCGCGGCCTGCGGCTGAACATCGCGGCGGGCACCGCCGTCCGGTTCGAGCCCGGGATCCCCGTGGAGGTCGAGCTCGTACCGATCGCGGGACTGCGTGTCGTCGCGGGACTGCGCGGCGAGACCGCGGGACCGCTCGACACGAGCGACGCCCCGGCGCGGAACGGAGCCCCCCGTGCCTGAACTGACGCGCGCGGTGTACGCGGACCTCTTCGGCCCCACGACCGGCGACCGGATCCGTCTCGCCGACACCGACCTCCTCGTCGAGATCGAGGAGGACCGCTCCGGGGGCCCCGGACGGGCCGGCGACGAGGCGGTCTTCGGCGGCGGCAAGGTGATCCGCGAGTCCATGGGCCAGTCCCGTACGACACGGGCGGAGGGCGCCCCGGACACGGTCGTCACCGGTGCGGTGATCATCGACCACTGGGGGGTCGTCAAGGCCGACATCGGCATCCGGGACGGGCGCGTCACCGGCATCGGCAAGGCGGGCAACCCGGACACGATGGACGGCGTCCACCCGGACCTCGTCATCGGACCCGAGACCGAGGTCATCTCGGGCAACGGGAAGATCGTCACAGCGGGCGCCGTCGACGCCCACGTCCACTTCATCTCGCCCACCGTGGTCGAGCAGGCGCTGACGTCCGGGATCACCACGCTCGTCGGCGGGGGCACCGGGCCCGCCGAGGGGACCAAGGCGACCACGATCACCCCCGGACCCTGGCATCTCGCCCGGATGTTCGAGGCGCTCGAGTCGTTCCCCGTCAACATCGGGCTGCTCGGCAAGGGCAACACGACGTCCCGCGAGGGCATGTACTCCCAACTGCGCGGCGGCGCACTCGGCTTCAAGATCCACGAGGACTGGGGGGCCACGCCGGCCGTCATCGACGCCTGCCTCGGGGTCTGCGAGGAGACCGGCGCACAGCTCGCCATCCACACCGACACCCTCAACGAAGCCGGGTTCGTGGGCGACACACTCGCGGCGATCGCGGGCCGGACCATCCACGCCTACCACACCGAGGGCGCGGGCGGAGGGCACGCCCCGGACATCATCACCGTCGTCTCCGAGCCGTACGTCCTGCCCAGCTCCACCAACCCGACCAGGCCGCACACCGTCAACACCATCGAGGAACACCTCGACATGCTGATGGTCTGCCATCACCTCAACCCGGCGGTCCCGGAGGACCTCGCCTTCGCCGAGTCCAGGATCAGGCCGTCGACCATCGCCGCCGAGGACGTCCTCCACGACATCGGCGCCATCTCCATCGTCTCGTCCGACTCCCAGGCCATGGGACGCGTCGGCGAGGTCGTCCTGCGGACCTGGCAGACGGCGCACGCGATGAAGCGGCGCCGCGGCGCCCTGCCGGGCGACGGCCGCGCCGACAACCTGAGGGCCCGCCGGTACGTCGCCAAGTACACGATCAATCCGGCCGTCGCGCAGGGACTCGACCACGAGATCGGTTCGGTCGAGCCGGGCAAGCTCGCCGACCTGGTGCTGTGGGAACCGGCCTTCTTCGGTGTGAAGCCCCAACTCGTCCTCAAGGGCGGACAGATCGCGTACGCGCAGATGGGCGACGCCAACGCTTCCATCCCCACCCCCCAGCCCGTGCTCCCGCGCCCCATGTTCGGCGCGCTCGGCAGGGCCCCGGCGGCCAACTCGTTCAACTTCGTCTCCGGCGCCGCGATCGAGGACGGGCTGCCCGAACGCCTCGGCCTGGGCAAGCGCTTCGTCCCGATCCGCAGCACCCGCGGTGTCACCAAGGCGGACATGAAGGAGAACGACGCCCTGCCCCGCGTCGAGGTCGACGCCGACACCTTCACGGTGACCGTCGACGGCGACGCGGTGGAGCCCGCGCCCGCCGGCGAACTGCCGATGGCCCAGCGCTACTTCCTGTTCTGATCATGAGCGACGTCATGGACCCGCACACGGAGGCCCGCGCGAACGGCCTCCGTCCGCTCCCGTCGCCCGGTGGGGACCGGGGCGCCGGGCCCGCCGGGGACGGGCAGCACGCGGCCGCGGGAGCGCGCGGGGCGGAGGAGGCCGGACCACGGTCCGGTGCCCCGGCGCGTGCCGCGCTGCTCGTCCTCGCCGACGGGAGGTTCCCGGCCGGCGGGCACGCCCACTCCGGCGGGGCCGAGGCGGCGGTCAGGGCGGGCCGGCTCGGCGACGCCCGGGACCTCGCGGCGTTCTGCCGGGGACGGCTGCACACCACGGGCCTGACCGCCGCCGGGCTGGCCGCCGCGGCGGCGCTCGGGCTGGACCCGCTCGCACTCGACAAGGCCGCCGATGCGCGCACCCCGTCACCGGCCCTGCGCGCATCGGCGCGGAAGCTCGGTCGGCAGCTGATGCGGGCCGCCCGCGCCACCTGGCCGTCACCGGAACTGGACGCCCTCGCCCGTGCCCTGCCGAAGGGGGCGCACCAGCCCGTCGTGCTCGGGCTCACCGCCCGTGCCGCCGGGCTCGGCCCCGAGGACGCCGCGCACTGTGCCGTGTACGAGGCCGTCGGCGGACCCGCCACCGCCGCCGTGCGCCTGCTGAGCCTGGACCCCTTCGAGGCCACCGCCGTCCTCGCCCGGCTGACCCCCGACATGGACCGGGTCGCCGGGCGGGCCGTGACCGCGGCACGGCAGGCCGCCGAACACGGAACCGAGGCCCTCCCCGCCGCCTCGGCCCCGCTGCTGGAGATCACCGCGGAACAGCACGCGGCCTGGCCCGTGCGGCTCTTCGCCTCATAGCGCCCCACGCCCACACCCCTCAGGAGCCACACGGAGCCACACGACCCACAGCCCCGGAGCCGCGCCCGCCGCAGACAGAGCCCTCCGCCTCCTGCCTCCAGCCCCGGCCCCCCGACCCCCGACCACGGAGCCCGCAGCCGACGTAGCCCAGGCAACACCAGCCCCCGCCGCGCACACCGCAGCACCCGAGACCACTCGCCCCACGAGCCCACCGCGACCGTCCACGCGCCGGCGCCACGGACCGCGGAGCAGCCCACGCTCCGCGGCAGCACCACGAGGGAGCCGCCCCATGCATCTCGACCACGCTCACGACCACTCCGGCCCGGCCGCCGTCAGCGCCGACGCCGTACGCCCCGACGGCACCCGGCGCGCCCTTCGCATCGGTCTCGGCGGGCCGGTCGGCTCCGGCAAGACCGCGACCGTCGCCGCCCTCTGCCGCACCCTGCGCGACCGGCTGTCGATCGCCGTCGTCACCAACGACATCTACACCCGCGAGGACGCCGAGTTCCTGCTGCGCAACGCCGTCCTGCCGCCCGAGCGGATCCAGGCCGTCGAGACGGGCGCCTGCCCGCACACGGCCATCCGCGACGACATCTCCGCCAACCTCGAAGCGGTCGAGGACCTGGAGGACGCGGTCGGGCCACTCGACCTGATCCTGGTCGAGTCCGGCGGCGACAACCTCACCGCCACCTTCTCCAAGGGCCTCGTGGACGCACAGATCTTCGTCATCGACGTGGCCGGAGGCGACGACATCCCGCGCAAGGGCGGCCCCGGCGTCACCACCGCCGACCTCCTCGTCGTCAACAAGACCGATCTCGCCCCCTACGTCGGCTCCGATCTCCGGCGCATGGCCCGCGACGCCGAGGAGCAGCGGGGCGGGCTGCCCGTCGTGTTCACCTCGCTGACCGGCGAGGACGGTGTCGGCCCGGTCGCCGACTGGGTACGCGACCGGCTCCGCGCGTGGACCGGCGCGTGACCGCCGGATGAGCGTCCGGGCCACCGCACGGGTCGTCGCCGAGCGCGACGCACTGCCCGTGCTGGAGAGCGACGGTCCGCTGGCGCTGCGCCGGACCCGCGCCGGCGGACCGTACACGAGGGTCACCGTCGTCGGCGCGATGAGCGCCCCGCTCGGCGGGGACCGGCTCGCGATCGAGGTCGGTGTCGGCGAAGGCGCCCGGCTGCACATGGACTCCGCCGCGGCCACCGTGGCGCTGCCCGGACGCACCCCGGAGGCCGCCGCCTACGACATCTCGCTGGACGTGGGGGAGGACGCGGAACTGCGCTGGCTGCCGGAGCAGCTGATCTCGGCACGCGGCAGCGAACTGCGGATGCACACGCGGGTGGCGCTCGCCGGGACGGCGCGCCTCGTGCTGCGCGAGGAGCAGATCCTCGGCAGGCACGGCGAGGAGACCGGCACGCTCACCACGCGCCTCACCGTCCACCGCGCCGGTCGCCCGCTGCTGGACCAGGAACTCGCCTTCGGCCCCGGTGCGCCCGGCGGTTGGGACGGCGGGGCGGTGCTCGGCGGTCACCGAGCGGTCGGTCAACTCCTCGTGGTGGAACCCGACTTCGGCGACGACCCCCCGGAGCCGCGGCAGTTCGGGGAGACGGCCGTGCTCACCCCGCTCGCGGGCCCTGCCGCGCTGGTCACCGCGGTCGCCCCCGATGCGCTGTGTCTGCGCCGGCTGCTCGACACCGCACTGAGCGAGGTCGCCCCGAGCGGGGCCGCCCGCGGCTGAACGCGAGCCCGAGTGCCTGCGGTCCGGCCCGGTGGCCAGGGCCGGCCCGCAGCGCCGCGTCCGGGCCGGAGCGGTGGCGTCTACACGGGTGCGGCCCCTGCTCCCGGACCGCACCCGTCCGTTGCGCGTCAGCGTCTCAGCCGGGGCATCCGCCTGCCCTTCGCCCCGTCCTCCTGGGCGGCCTTCACCTTCACCGCGTACTCGTCGACGTACTGCTGGCCGGACAGGGCGAGGATCTCGTACATGATCTCGTCCGTGACGGCGCGCAGTACCGCCTTCTCGTTCTCCATCCCCGCGTACCGGGAGAAGTCCAGCGGCTCGCCGAAGCGGATCGTCACCCGCTTGATCTTCGGCAGGACCTGGCCCGGCGGCTGGATCTCGAAGGTCCCGACCATCGCGCAGGGCACGACGGGCACCCGAGCGGTGAGCGCCATCACCGCGACGCCGACCTTGCCCTTGTAGAGCCGGCCGTCGTGCGACCGTGTGCCCTCCGGGTAGATGCCGAGCAACTCGCCCTTGCCCAGCACGCCGAGGCCCTCGCGGATCGCCGCCTTGCCCGCCTCCTTGCCGGAGCGGTCCACGGGGATCTGCCCGGCACTGCGGAAGAAGGCCGCCGTCAGCCGGCCCTTGATCCCCGGGCCGGTGAAGTACTCGGCCTTGGCGAGGAACGTGATGCGCCGTTTCAGGATGGCAGGCATCAAGAAGTGGTCGGAGAACGACAGATGGTTGCCGGCGACGATCGCCGCGCCGTCCGCCGGGATGTGCTCGAGCCCCTCGATCCTGGGCCGGAACAACACCCGCAGCAGCGGGCCCAGGATGACGTATTTGAGCACGTAGTAGAACACGGTGTCGCTCCCAACTCTGCCGATTCGGCTCAGGGGCCGTGTGGTGCCGGATCACGGCGTGGACGCACCCGGCAAGTCCATCCGCACGGCCGGTCGTCCGTCGCCGGTCCCGACCGGACTATGCCGACTCCTTGCTCAGTTGTATGACAGCCCTTCAGACGCCGCCATGGGTCGTGGGGCACCCCGAGTGCTGTGGCGCCGATCGTAGTCAGGTCGGCGCGCGTACCGGACCGCCTGGTGTGCGGGGCGGCCGCGTGTGCCGCAGCCGTCGTACGGCGAGCCGTAGCGGGTGCACGGGCGGCTCCCTCCTCCCGTCGACATCCTGTCCGGAACGGGGCGCGGAATACCGGAACGACCGCCCCGGCCCTCCGGGGCGCGGAGTACCGGAACGACGGCCCCGGCCCTCCGGGGCGCGGGCGCAGGGTCCGGTTCCGCTCGGTCGCGGGAACAAAGCCGGTGCCCCGCGGAGTCATTCCTGCGAGGGAGCGGCTCCGTGCTCCCCGTGACGAAGGGGATTCCGTGAAGGCAGTGGTGATCGGTGCGGGCGGTGTCGGGGGCTACTTCGGGGGCAGGCTCGCGGCTGCCGGGCACGACGTCCGCTTCGTCGCGCGGGGTGCCCAGCTCGAAGCCCTGCGGCGCGACGGGCTGACGGTCCTGAGTCCCGCCGGGGACCTCTCGCTGCCGGTGGCTGCGACCGACGACCCCGGGGAGATCGGAGAGGCCGACTACGTGCTCGTCTGCGTGAAGACGGGGCACCTGCCCGCCGTGCTCGACGCCCTCGCCCCGCTGATCGGTCCGGACACGGCGGTGCTTCCCCTCCAGAACGGTGTGGAGGCCCCCGCCGAGGTCGCCGATGCCGTCGGACAGGAGGCGGTCGTACCAGGCATCGCGAAGATCATCGCGTTCCTCGACGGCCCCGGCCGGATCCGTCACGTCGGCGGCGCGGGCTCGCTCACCTTCGGCGAGTGGGACAACAAGGGGTCCGCGCGCGTGGAGCGTCTCAGGGCCGCACTCGAGGAGGCCGGGGTGACCGCCGTCGTGCCCGACGACATCTGGCGGGAACTGTGGGCGAAGTTCCTGTTCGTCGTGCCGCTCGGTGGTCTGGGCGCCGTCACCGACGCGACCATCGGCGAGTTCCGTTCCCGGCCCGGGACCCGGCGGCTGCTGGAGGAGGCGATGACGGAGATCCACCGGCTCGCGCAGGCACACGGCATCGCGCTTCCGGCCGACATCGTCCGGTCCACGCTGGCCTTCGTCGACCAGCAGCCCGCCGAGGGCACTTCCTCGCTGCACCGTGACATCGCGTCCGGCAGGCCGTCCGAGCTGGAGGCATGGACCGGCGCCGTCGTCCGGCTCGGCGAGCGGAGCGGGACCCCCACCCCCGTCAACGGCTTCCTGTACGAGGTGCTGGGCCTGCGCGAGTCCCGAGTGGCACCGGTGACGTGACCGGCAGTGGAGGGCCGGGCGCGGGCGACCGCCACGAGGCGGCCCCGGCCGCGGCCGGGGGCTCCCTGACCGCCGTCCGGCGAGCCCGGACCGCGGTCAGGTGGGCTTGGACGCCAGCATCCCCAGGGTGACGAGGCCCAGTACGACCCAGGCGAACCACAGCCAGCCGTTGCTTCCGAGTGCCACGGTGTAGCCCGTCACGACCACCAGGGACGCCACGGTCAGCACACCCATCGTCTTCGTGGAACCGGACATGCGCGTCCTCCTCCGGGCCGGCGCCGCGGCCGGGAGCCGCGGTCGGGGCCGTGGAGCCATCGTCACCCCGGACGAGGGGGGCGCGCTACTCCCGGGCGCCGGTCACCGCGCGCCCTCTCGGACGCCCACACGCCTTGGGGGATCCGCCTGCCCGGCCCTCTGTCCCGGGAATCAGTGGGTCCCGGGGACCCCGCTCCTTCCGGACATCAGCACGGGGGCTCCGCCGGTTCGGGCGACCCGCCGGATCCGGGCGGCCCGGACCGACGTCAGCGGCTGCGGGCCTGGAGGGAGGCCAGATACGCGTTGTAGGCCTCCAGCTCCTTGTCGCCGTCCCGGTCCGCGGCCCGGTCCTTGCGGACGGCCTGGCGCTGCTCGGAGCGGTACCACTGGAACACCAGGGCGATCAGCACCAGCACCGACGGGATCTCGCTGAACGCCCAGGCGATCCCGCCCGCCGCGTTCTGGTCGGAGAGCGCGCTGATCCCGAGCGACGCGGGGGGATCGGCGTACGCCTGCACCATCGGCTCGGACGCCATCATCAGTGCGATGCCGAAGAACGCGTGGAAGGGCATGCCGGCGAAGAGCTCCAGCATCCGCATCACATAGCCGGGGCGGTGCGGACCCGGGTCCACGCCCATGATCGGCCAGAAGAAGATCAGTCCGACGGCGAGGAAGTGCACCATCATTCCGATGTGGCCGGGCCTGGACCCCATGAGGAAGTCGAAGAGCGGGGTGAAGTAGAGCCCGTACAGGCTGGCGATGAACATCGGGATCGTGAACGCGGGGTGCGTGACGATCTTCATGTAGCGGCTGTGCAGCAGGGCCAGCAGCAGTTCGCGGGGGCCCTTGCGGCCGCGGCCCGCCGGAGGCAGCGCGCGCAGCGCCAGCGTCACCGGGGCGCCGAGCAGCAGCAGGATCGGCGACAGCATGCTGATCACCATGTGCTGGACCATGTGCACGCTGAACATGACCATGCCGTAGTCGTTCAGCCTGGTGCACATCACCAGCGCGATGCTCAGCACGCCCAGCGTGAAGAACACCGTCCGTCCGACCGGCCAGGCGTCACCGCGCCGGCGCAGCCGCGCCACGCCCCAGCCGTAGAGCGCGAGCCCCACGAGGCAGCCGACCAGGAAGAACGGATCCGCGGAGAATTCCAGTCCCCTGCCCAGCGTGAACGGCGGCAGGTCCATCGGCATCCCGTGCTCGCCGTGCCCGCTGTGATCCATCTGCGTACTCCTGGAGCGTCCTGATTCGCGCTTGTTGTCCGGACAAGACTAGAACCGCCCCCGGCCGCCGCTGCGACCGGGGGCGGTTCCTCGCCCGGAGTCCGTGTCAGAGGACCGTCTCGGCCTCTTCGTAACGGTCCTCCGGGACCGTCTTCAGGGTCTCCACCGCCTGCGCCAGCGGAACCATGGTGATGTCCGTGCCGCGCAGCGCGGTCATCATGCCGAACTCGCCGCGGTGCGCCGCCTCGACGGCGTGCCAGCCGAACCGGGTGGCGAGGACGCGGTCGTACGCGGTCGGCGTGCCGCCGCGCTGGACGTGGCCGAGGATCACCGGCCGGGCCTCCTTGCCGAGCCGGTCCTCCAGCTCGACGGACAGCTGGCGGGCGACGCCGGCGAAGCGCTCGTGGCCGTACACGTCCTTGCCGCCCTCGTCGAAGTCCATGGAGCCCTCGCGCGGCTTGGCCCCCTCGGCGACCACGACGATCGCGAACCGCTTGCCGGCCTCGAACCGGGCGCCGACCCGCTTGGTCAGCTCCTCGATGTCGAAGGGCCGCTCCGGCACGACGATGGCGTGCGCACCGGCCGCCATACCGGAGTGCAGGGCGATCCAGCCGGTGTGCCGGCCCATGACCTCCACGATCAGCACCCGCTGGTGGGACTCGGCGGTGGTCTTCAGCCGGTCGAGGGCCTCGGTGGCGACGCCGACGGCGGTGTCGAAGCCGAAGGTGACGTCGGTCGAGGCGATGTCGTTGTCGATGGTCTTCGGCACACCGACGATCGGCAGCCCGGCCTGGGCCAGCAGGTTGGCCGCCTTCAGCGTGCCCTCGCCGCCGATCGGGATGATGGCGTCGAGGCCCAGCTCGGCGACGTGTCCCTTGGCCCGCTCGACGCCGTCGACGAGATGCGCGGGCTGCACCCGCGAGGAACCGAGGATGGTGCCGCCGCGGGCGAGGATGCCCGCCACGGCGTCGAGGTCGAGCTTGCGGTAGTCGGCCTCCAGCAGGCCCTTCCAGCCGTCGTGGAAGCCGATCACCTCGTCGCCGTGGTCGACGACGGCGCGGTGCACGACAGAGCGGATGACCGCGTTGAGCCCGGGGCAGTCGCCGCCGGAGGTGAGGACGCCAATGCGCATAGCCCGAGAACCTTTGCAACGTGGGCCGACTCCCGGACCACGTCGTCCGGTTGGATCCCTGCCACCCTACCGGCGCAAGGTGGCGGGAACCGAACCGGACGTCCGCACAGTGGACACCGTGTGTTCGTACGATCCGGGTTGCCGTACGAACGGCGCTTCAGAGGCCCGTCAGGCGGGCTGGGTGGCGGCGGCGATGCGCTCCGCGCGCAGCGCCTCGTACCACCGGTCGTCGGTGGGCGGCAGCGCGTTCACGTCGAGCGCCAGCTTCAGCAGCAGATCCGCGATCTGCGGATTGCGGGCCATCACGGGCCCGTGCATGTACGTGCCGAAGACGGTGTCGTTGTACGCGCCCTCGGTGCCGTCGCCGGTGCCGTTGCCCTTGCCGAAGACGGTCCGGGCGAACGGCCGGGCCGTCGGGCCGAGGTGGGTGACGCCCTGGTGGTTCTCGAAGCCCGTGAGCTGCGGCAGGCCGAGTCGCGGGTCGATGTCGGCCAGCACGTCGCCGACGCACCGCTCGCCCTCGCCGCGGGTGGAGATCACGTCCAGCAGGCCGAGGCCCGGCTCCCGCTCGCCCAGGTCGTTGATGAACTCGTGGCCCAGGATCTGGTAGCCCGCGCAGACCGAGAAGATGATCGCGCCGTTGGAGGCGGCCCGGGAGAGCCCGCCGTCGCGGCGCAGCCGCTCGGCCGCCAGCCGCTGGGGCCGGTCCTCGCCACCGCCGATCAGATAGATGTCGCCGGACGTCGGCACCGGCTGGTCGCTGCGGACGTCGACGCGGGTGACGCCCAGACCGCGCTGGCGCGCGCGGCGCTCCACGACCAGGGCGTTGCCCTGGTCACCGTACGTGCTGAGCAGGTCCGGGTAGACCCACACCAGGCGCAGGCTGCTGTCGCTCATGCTCGTAATCCTCTGCGGTCAGTGGGGTCAGTTGCCGACGCGGCGGCGGACGTCCTGGAAGGCGGTGTAGTTGGCGATCAGCTCGATCCGCCCGGGCGGGGCGAGCCGCACGGCCTCGTCCACGTCCTCGACGACCCGGAAGTCCAGCCCCGCGACCTCGAGGCGGACCGCGAGGTCCAGCTTGCGGTCGCCGATCACGAAGATCGGGTGGCCGGCGAGCCGGGTGTAGTCGACGTCCCACAGCCAGGAGGTGTCGGTGCCGTCGGCGCCGCGCGCGTTGACGGAGAGGATCACCGGGGTGGGCGGCGGGTCGATCAGGGAGAACGTCTCGAGCCAGCCGGCCGGGTTCTTCGCCAGCAGAAGCCGCAGATCACGGCCGAGGAAGGACACGACGTCGTACCGGCCGGCCACGGCCTGCACCTGGTACATGCGCTCCAGGGCCACCTGCGGCGGGACGCCGAAGACCGCGGCGACCGCGGCGGAGGTGGCGGCGTTGGCCTTGTTGGCACGGCCCGGCAGCTGGAGGTGGATGGGCCAGGCGGAGCCGTGCGGGTCGAGGACGTGGTCCCCGCTGAGGGCCCAGCTCACGGCCGGCCTGCGGAAGCCGCACTCACCGCAGAACCAGTCGTCTCCGGGGCGCTGCATCACACCGCCGCAGGCGGGGCAGGACCAGGCGTCGTCCTTCCACTCCTGGCCGGCGGCGACCCAGACGACGTTGGGGGAGGAGGACGCGGCCCAGACGATGAGGGGGTCGTCGGCGTTGGCGACGACGACGGCCTTGGTGCCGGACAGGCCCTCGCGCCACTTCTCGGCCAGCATCCGGGTCTCGGCCGCGCGGTCCAGCTGGTCGCGGGAGAGGTTGAGCAGGGCGATGGCCTTGGGCGTGGTGTCGCGGGCGACACCGGCGAGGTACTTCTCGTCGACCTCGATCACGCCGTAGCGGGCGTCCGAGCCACCGGCCAGCGCGGAGGTGATTCCGGCCGGCATGTTGGCGCCCAGGGCGTTGGACACGACCGGGCCGGCGGCACGCAGGGCCTCGGCGATCAGCCGGGTGGTGGTGGTCTTGCCGTTCGTCGCCGACACCAGGATCACGTCCAGGTGCTGCGCCAGTCTGCTCAGCAGGTCGGGGTCGAGTTTGAGGGCAACCCGGCCGCCGATCACCGATCCGCTGCCGCGTCCCGCTGCGCGCGACACCGCCGCTGCGGCCTTTCCGGCCGTCACGGCGAGCTTGGCACGCGGCGACAGCGACTCTGCGTTGCCAGGGTGTCCTGCCATCGTCCTTGATCCTCCTTGCGTCGGTCGGGGCTCAGCCTATCGACCTCCGGGCGGCGGCCCGAACTGCGGCTCCGTCACGAAACCCGGAGGTCACCGGCGCGATGTGCGGAACGTACCCTTACGGCCATGCGAAACCGTCCGATCCCCGGCAGTTCCGGCCTCGTACGGGCCATGAGCCTGTTCGGGGATCCGGTGCTCCACGCGCCCTGCGAACCCGTCACCGACTTCGGCCCGTCCCTGACGCGGCTGATCGAGGACATGTACGCGACCATGTACGCCGCCAACGGGGTGGGCCTCGCCGCCAACCAGGTCGGCGTGCCGCTGCGGGTGTTCGTCTACGACTGCCCCGACGACGAGGACGTCCGCCACGTCGGGCACGTGGTCAACCCGCGGCTCGTCGTCGCCGACGGCATCGAGGTGCGCGGCCCGGAGGGCTGTCTGTCCCTGCCGGGCATCGAGGCGGGCACGACGCGCTACGACCACGCGGTGGTCGAGGGCGTGACGAGGGACGGCGATCCGGTGCGGGTCGACGGCACGGGGTTCTTCGCCCGCTGCCTGCAGCACGAGTGCGACCACCTGGAGGGCGGGGTCTACGTGGACCGGCTCACCGGCCTGCGTCGCGCCCGCGCCCTGCGGGCGGCCCGCCGGGCCCCGTGGGCCCGGCGGTAGCGTCCGCGTGCCGACGGGGCGGGGCGGGTACCGTGCCCGCTCCGGTGGCGCCGGCCGTGCGCCGGTCTCCCCGGACGGGACGTCCCGTTGCCGGCCGTGCCGGAACCCGGGCCGCGTCCGCCCCGTTGCCCGGCCTGGGTCAGAACCCGGGGCTGCCCGGGCGGTCCTCGGCGACCGAGAGGCCGCCCCACAGCAGGTCCGCGAGGCTGCGTACCAACTGCGCCCGCGAGCAGGGGCGTTCACCGAGCCACCAGTCGCCGGCGCCGTGCATCATGCCGACGATTCCATGGGCCCAGATCCTGGCCAGCTCGTCCCCGCCGGGGCCGAGGTCGACGCGTTCGGCGATCACCTTGCCCAGCTCCTCGCCGAGTCTGCGCAGCAGCGGCGCGGTGTGCCGGCCGACGTCGAAGCCCTGCTCGGACTGCTGGGAGTCCTCGGCGGGGTGCATCAGGAAGCGGTACACCTGAGGCCGTGCCTCGATCGCCGCGAGATAGGTGTCGAGGGTGTGCTCGACGCGCTCCCGCCGGTCGGAACTGGCGTCGATCGCCGTGCGCAGTGCGGCGAGCAGACCGTCGGTGTGGCGCTTGGCGAGCGCGCGGTACAGCCCGCTCTTGTCGCCGAAGTGCCGGTAGAGGATCGGCTTGGTGATCCCGGCCTCGGCGGCGATCGCGTTCATGGAGGCCTGCGGGCCGTCCCGGAGCACCACGCGGTCCGCGGCTTCGAGCAGCTCGCGCCGCCGCTGCTCGGCCGACCGCTGCTGGTCGCCCTGGTGTGTGGTGGTGGTCTCCATGGTCTCTCCCCGCCCGTGCTGAATCCTGAGGCCTGCGCAACGTAACACTCCGCAGGGTGCGCCCGCCGACCGCACCGTTGGCGGTTGACAGCTTCTACGCACCGGTAACAGACTGCGGTTACCGGTAGTAACATGCGTGCCGAGCACATTCAGGAGGGGACATGACCGAGTTCGCGCTCGATCTCAACGACGACCAGAAGCAGGTCCGTGACTGGCTGCACGGTTTCGCCAGGGACGTGATCCGCCCGGCCGCCGCGGAGTGGGACGAGCGTGAGGAGACCCCCTGGCCGGTCATCCAGGAGGCCGCCAAGGTCGGCATCTACTCCCTGGACTTCTACGCCCAGCAGTTCTTCGACCCCACCGGGCTCGGCATCCCGGTGGCCATGGAGGAGCTCTTCTGGGGCGATGCCGGTATCGCCCTCTCCATCGTCGGCACGGGCCTCGCCGCCGTCGGAGTCCTCGCCAACGGCACCGAGGAGCAGATCGGGACCTGGATCCCGCAGATGTACGGGGACGCCGACGACGTGAAGGTCGCCGCGTTCTGCTCCTCCGAGCCCGACGCCGGCTCCGACGTCGGTGCCATGCGCACCCGGGCCGTCTACGACGAGGCCAAGGATGAATGGGTGCTCAACGGCACCAAGACCTGGGCCACCAACGGCGGAATCGCCAACGTCCACGTCGTCGTCGCCGTCGTCGACCCCGAGCTCGGAACCAAGGGCCACGCCTCGTTCATCGTGCCGCCGAACACCCCCGGACTCTCCCAGGGGCAGAAGTTCAAGAAGCACGGCATCCGCGCCTCGCACACCGCCGAGGTGGTCCTGGAGGACGCCCGCGTCCCCGGCTCCTGTCTGCTCGGCGGCAAGGAGAAGCTGGACGAGCGGCTCGCCCGCGCCCGGGAGCGGGCCCGGGCGGGCGGCGGCGAGAGGGTGAAGAACGCCGCCATGGCCACCTTCGAGGCCTCCCGCCCGGCCGTCGGCGCGATGGCGGTCGGTACCGCACGGGCCGCGTACGACTACGCCCTCGAGTACGCCAAGGAGCGTACGCAGTTCGGCCGCCCGATCATCGACAACCAGGGCGTCGCCTTCCAGCTGGCGGACATGCGCACGCAGATCGACGCCGCCCGGCTGCTGGTGTGGCGCGCCTCCTGGATGGCCGTGAGCGGCAAGCCGTTCACCGCGGCCGAGGGCTCGATGTCCAAGCTCTTCGCCAGCGAGGTGGCCAAGAAGGTCACCGCCCAGGCTGTGCAGATCCTCGGCGGGAACGGCTTCACCCGTGAGTACCCCGTCGAGCGCATGCACCGCGACGCCGCCATCTACACCATCTTCGAGGGCACGAGCGAGATCCAGCGCCTGGTGATCGCCCGCACGCTCGCCGGCATGCCCATCCGCTGACCCGAAGGCCGCCGCACGCCACGGGGCGCCGCCCGGTCGTCCGGGCGGCGCCCCTGCGCCGTGCGCGTTCCTCAGGCCGCGAGCTGCGCCTCGATCGCCGCGACGACCTCCGCGGCCTCCGGCTCCACCCGCGGCCGGAAGCGGGCCACCACGTCGCCCTGCGGGGAGACGAGGAACTTCTCGAAGTTCCACTGCACGTCACCCGCCTCCCCGTCCGCATCCGCGAAACGGGTCAGCTCGGTGTAGAGCGGGTGCCGCTCGTCGCCGTTCACGTCCGTCTTCTCCAGCAGCGGGAACGTCACCCCGTAGGTCGCCGAGCAGAACGTGGCGATCTCCTCGGAGGTGCCCGGCTCCTGGCCCAGGAACTGGTTGCACGGCACCCCGAGCACCGTGAAGCCGCGGTCCGCGTAGGTCTTCTGCAGCCGCTCCAGCCCCGCGTACTGGGGCGTGAGACCGCAGCGGGAGGCCACGTTCACCACGAGCACGGCCTTGCCGCGATGGTCGGCCAGGGACGTCTCCTCGCCGGACAGAGTGCGCAGAGGGATGTCATGAACGGACATACGGGACTCCTTCGTACCTCGTCTTTATGTGTTTCTTATTCTTCGTGTAGCGTGCGCGCGTTCGATCTCCAGCTACCCGAGGAAGACCGCAGATGAGCGCACCCACGCCCTCCGCCGCCCCGCAGGAACCGCAGTTCCCGGAGGGCCAGCCCATACCCGGCGCCGCACCCGCGCCCGCGCCCGCCAAGAAGAGCAAGCTCAAGAAGCTTCTCGGCGTGGTCGCGCTCATTGTCGTCGCCGTGGTGGTGAAGCTCGGCATCGGCTACGTCTTCAACGCTCCCGTCCGCGCCGAGGCGGGCGACTGCGTCAAGGTCACCGGCGAGGAGAACAACCCCGAGGTCGAGACCAAGGGGTGCGACGACAAGGACGCCAACTACAAGGTCGTCAAGGTCGTCGAGAACACCTTCGACGTCAACGCCTGCACCGTCGGCGAGGCCGCCCTCGCCCAGCAGTGGGACGCCGACAAGTTCGTCCTCTGCCTCGACCCCGTCAAGAAGTGACCCGCCCGGGGCAGTGACCCCGTACGGGCCGGTGACGCCGGCCGGGCGGCCCTCAGCCGCCCAGCCGGCGGAACAACCCCTCCTGCACGACCGAGACGAGCAGCCGGCCCTCCCGGTCGTAGATCCGGCCGCGCGCCAGTCCCCGGCCGCCCGTGGCGACCGGGGACTCCTGGTCGTAGAGGAACCACTCGTCCGCGCGGAACGGCCGGTGGAACCACATCGCGTGGTCCAGCGAGGCCATGTCGAAGCCGCGCGGGCCCCACAGCGGTTCCACTGGGATGCGGACGGCGTCCAGCAAGGTCATGTCAGAGGCGTACGTCAGCGCGCACGTGTGCACCAGCGGGTCGTCCCCCAGCGGCCCGCCCGCCCGCATCCACACCGCGCTGCGCGGATCGGCCTCCCTGACCTCCTCCGCGGTCCAGCGCAGCCGGTCGACGTAGCGGATGTCGAAGGGCTGGCGCCGCGCCATCCGCTCCAGCGCCTCCGGCAGCGCGCCCAGGTGCTCGCGGATCTCCTCGCTGACGGTCGGCAGGGACTCGGGCGGTGGGAAGTCCAGCCGCGGCGGCAGCTGGTGCTCGAAGCCGGCCTCCTCGGGCTGGTGGAAGGACGCGGTCAGATTGAAGATCGTCCGCCCGCGCTGGACCGCCGTGACCCTGCGGGTCGTGAACGACCGGCCGTCCCGGACCCGTTCGACCTGGTAGACGATCGGGATGCCCGGAATGCCCGGGCGCAGGAAGTAGGCGTGCAGCGAGTGGACCGGGCGGGCGCCGTCCGTCGTCCTGCCCGCCGCGACCAGGGCCTGGCCCGCGACCTGGCCCCCGAAGACCCGCTGCAGCGACTCGTTCGGGCTCAGCCCGCGGAAGATGTCGACCTCGATCCGCTCCAGGTCGAGCAGGTCGACGAGCCGTTCGACGGGTCCGGCCGTGGCGCCGGCGGTCTCCTCGGGGCCGTTCCCGGCGAGGTGGGTCATGTCCGCTCCCGTCTCACAGCCGGCCGACGGACGTGACGCGGACGACGGCCCGGCCCTCCTCGTCGGACGCCGCCAGGTCGACCTCCGCGCTGATGCCCCAGTCGTGGTCGTCGTTCGGGTCGGCGAACGTCTGCCGGACCCGCCAGAGACCGTGTGCCGGGTCCTCCTCGATCGACAGCAGCTTCGGCCCGCGGGCGTCCGGCCCGGTGCCGAGGTCGTCGTACTCGTCCCAGTACCCGTCCATCGCCTCGCCCCAGGCGTCCTCGTCCCAGCCCGACTCCGCGTCCAGCCGGCCCAGTTCGTCGACGCGGTCCAGCGCCGCCAGTTCCACCCGGCGGAACATGGCGTTGCGGACCAGCACCCGGAAGGCGCGGGCGTTCGCGGTGACCGGCTTGACCTGGTCGGCCTTCTCCTGGGCCTCCTCCGCGGTCTCCACCTCGGGATTGGCCAGCTGCTCCCACTCGTCGAGGAGGCTGGAGTCGACCTGGCGGACCATCTCGCCCAGCCAGGCGATCAGGTCCTGGAGGTCCTCGGACTTCAGGTCGTCCGGGACGGTGTGGTCCAGGGCCTTGTAGGCGCTCGCGAGATAGCGCAGCACGATGCCCTCGGTGCGGGCCAGCTCGTAGAAGGAGGTGAACTCCGTGAAGGACAGTGCCCTTTCGTACATGTCCCGGATGACCGACTTCGGGGAGACCGGGTGGTCACCCACCCACGGATGCGACTTCCGGTAGGTGTCGTACGCGTGCCACAGCAGTTCCTCAAGCGGCTTCGGGTACGAGATCTCCTGGAGGCGCTCCATCCGCTCCTCGTACTCGACGCCGTCCGCCTTCATCGCGGCGACCGCCTCGCCCCGCGCCTTGTTCTCCTGGGCTCCCAGGATCTGCCGCGGGTCGTCGAGCGTCGACTCGACGACCGACACCATGTCCAGGGCGTACGAGGGGGATTCGGGGTCCAGCAGGTCGAACGCCGCGAGCGCGAACGTGGAGAGCGCCTGGTTGAGCGCGAAGTCCTGCTGGAAGTCGACGGTGAGCCGGACGATGCGGCCCTGGGCGTCGGGGGTGTCGAGGCGCTCGACGATCCCGCCGTCGAGGAGCGAGCGGAAGATGGCGATGGCCCGGCGGATGTGCCGGAGCTGCTGCTTGCGCGGCTCGTGGTTGTCCTCGAGCAGCTTGCGCATCGCGTCGAAGGCGTTGCCCGGGCGGGCGATCACCGACAGCAGCATGGCGTGGGTGACCTTGAAGCGGGAGGTGAGCGGCTCGGGGTCGGAGGCGATCAGCTTCTCGAAGGAATTCTGCGTCCAGCCCACGAAGCCCTCGGGCGCCTTCTTGCGGACGACCTTGCGCTTCTTCTTCGGATCGTCGCCGGCCTTGGCGAGCGCCTTCTCGTTCTCGACGACGTGATCGGGCGCCTGGGCGACGACGAAGCCGGCCGTGTCGAAGCCGGCCCGGCCCGCACGGCCCGCGATCTGGTGGAACTCCCGGGACCGGAGCGTCCGCACGCGGCTGCCGTCGTACTTGGTCAGCGCGGTGAAGAGCACCGTGCGGATCGGGACGTTGACGCCCACGCCCAGGGTGTCCGTACCGCAGATCACCTTCAGCAGACCGGCCTGCGCCAGCTTCTCCACGAGGCGCCGGTACTTGGGCAGCATGCCGGCGTGGTGGACGCCGATGCCGTGCCGGACGTAGCGGGAGAGGTTCCGCCCGAACTTGGTGGTGAAGCGGAAGTTGCCGATCAGCTCGGCGATGCGGTCCTTCTCCTCGCGCGTGCACATGTTGATGCTCATCAGCGACTGTGCCCGCTCGACGGCCTGCGCCTGGGTGAAGTGCACGATGTAGACCGGTGCCTGCTTGGTCTCCAGCAGTTCGGTCAGCGTCTCGGTGATGGGGGTGGTGCGGTACTCGTAGGAGAGCGGGACCGGGCGGGTCGCGGAGCGCACGACGGCGGTCTCACGGCCGGTGCGGCGGGTGAGGTCCTCCTCGAACATCGACACGTCGCCGAGCGTCGCCGACATGAGCACGAACTGCGCCTGGGGGAGTTCGAGGAGCGGGATCTGCCAGGCCCAGCCGCGGTCCGGCTCCGCGTAGAAGTGGAACTCGTCCATCACGACCTGACCGATGTCGGCGTCCTTGCCGTCCCGCAACGCGATCGACGCCAGGACCTCGGCGGTGCAGCAGATGACCGGGGCGTCCGCGTTCACGGACGCGTCGCCGGTCAGCATGCCGACGTTCTCGGTGCCGAAGAGCTTGCAGAGGTCGAAGAACTTCTCCGACACCAGGGCCTTGATCGGCGCCGTGTAGAACGTCACCTCGTCGCGCGCGAGAGCCGCGAAGTGCGCACCCGCCGCGACCAGGCTCTTTCCGGAGCCGGTCGGTGTGGAGAGGATCACGTTGGCCCCGGAGACCACCTCGATCAGCGCCTCCTCCTGGGCCGGGTAGAGGGAGATGCCCCGGCCCTCGGCCCAGGTGGCGAAGGCTTCGAAAAGGGCATCGGGGTCGGCGTCCGGCGGCAGCTGATCGATAAGGGTCACCCCACCATCTTGCCTGGCCTCCGGCCGGGATCGGGAACCGGCCGCCGGGAGGAAGATCGCTACCGGTAGCCTGTCCCCTCAACTCGGTACGAGGACAACAGCAGATGGGGCGGGAACGAGCATGATGGGACCGGCGCACTCCCTGTCCGGGGCGGCGGCCTGGCTGGGGGTGGGCGCGGCCGCGGCCGCCCTGGACCATCCGATGCCATGGCCCGTTCTCGTCGTCGGCGCGCTGATCTGCGCGGGAGCGGCGCTCGCGCCGGACCTCGACCACAAGGCGGCGACGATCTCCCGCGCCTTCGGTCCCTTCTCGCGGGGCCTGTGCGAAGTGGTCGACAAGCTCTCGTACGCGGTCTACAAGGCGACGAAGAAGCCCGGCGACAAGCGCAGGACCGGCGGTCACCGCACGCTCACCCACACCTGGCTCTGGGCCGTGCTCATCGGCGGCGGCACCTCGGTGCTGGCGATGACCGGAGGGCGCTGGGCGGTCCTCGCGATCCTCTTCGTGCACCTGGTGCTCGCCGTCGAGGGACTGCTGTGGCGGGCCGCGCGGGTGTCCAGCGACGTCCTGGTGTGGCTGCTCGGCGCGACGAGCGCCTGGATCCTGGCCGGGGTCCTGGACAAGCCGGGCAGCGGTGCGGACTGGCTCTTCACCGGACCCGGCCAGGAGTACCTGTGGCTGGGACTCCCCGTCGTCCTCGGCGCCCTGGTGCACGACATCGGCGACGCCCTGACCGTCTCGGGCTGCCCGATCCTCTGGCCCATACCGGTCGGCAACAAGCGCTGGTACCCCGTGGGGCCGCCCAAGGGGATGCGTTTCCGGGCGGGCAGCTGGGTCGAGCTGAAGGTGCTGATGCCGGCGTTCATGCTGCTCGGGGGAGCGGGCGGCGCCGCGGCGCTGAACCTCATCTGACCGGGTCGCCCGGCGTCGCCGGCCCGGCACGGTCATGGGCGCCGTGCGCTCCGGGGACGCGGCGTCCGGCGCCCCGCGCGCGGGGGTCACGGCGTCCGGCGTTCGGCCCAGCAGCGGGTGCCGCGCCCGGTGACCGCCGGTAGCGTCCCCGCCGTGAGCACACCGACACGTGAACGGGAGGACGAGAGCCCCGACGCGATCATCGGGCGCGATCGGCTGCTCGCCTTCGGTGACGCGGTCTTCGCCATCGCGATCACGCTGCTCGCCCTCGACATCACCGTGCCCGGCGACCTGGAGGCCGGCGACCTCGGCCAGGCCCTCCTCCGCACACTGTCCGACATCGGCGCCTTTCTGCTGAGCTTCGTCGTCATCGGTGTGCTGTGGCTCAGCCAGCACGCCCTCTTCCACCGCGTCGCCCGGCTCGACTCCTGTCTGCTCTACCTCTATCTGGCGCTGCTCGCCGTGATCGCCGCGCTGCCCTTCCCGACCCGTCTGATCAGCGAGTACGGGGACACCGCGGCGGCGACCGCCGTCTACGCCGGGTCCATCGCCGCCGCCTCGGGCCTGATCACCGCGATGACACTGCGGCTCCTGCTCCGGCCCGCCCTGGCCGCACCGGGCACGGCGCCCCGCCGGCTGCGCCTCGCCGTGTACGAGGGCGTGGTCATGGTGGTGGTCTTCGCCGCCTCGGTGCCCCTCGCCTTCGTGTCCCCGAGAGCCGCCCAGTTCGGGTGGCTGGCCGCGATCCCCGCACGGGCCTGGCTCTCCCGGCTGATCCGGAAGGCCCCGCCCACGGCCTGATCCGTCACGCGGACCGGCGGACCGGCGGGCCCGCGGACCGGCGGCGAGGCCGGGCCCGTGCCTCCGTCCCGCGGACCGCACGCGGCCGGCGCCTGGGGCCGGAGCCCGGTCCCGTACGGCTCACCCGTGCCAGGACCGCCACAGCGCCGCGTACGCCCCGTCCGCCGCCACCAGGTCGTCGTGGCTGCCCAGCTCGCTGATCCGGCCGTTCTCGACGACCGCGATCACGTCCGCGTCGTGCGCGGTGTGCAGCCGGTGCGCGATGGCCACGACCGTACGGCCGTCCAGGACCCCGGCCAGCGAACGCTCCAGATGGCGGGCCGCCCGGGGGTCCAGCAGGGAGGTCGCCTCGTCCAGCACCAGCGTGTGAGGGTCCGCGAGGACGAGACGGGCGAGGGCGATCTGCTGGGCCTGGGCCGGGGTCAGCGCCAGGCCGCCCGAGCCCACCTCCGTGTCGAGCCCGTCGTCCAGGGCCCGCGCCCAGGCGTCCGCGTCGACCGCCCCGAGCGCGGCCCACAGCTCCGCGTCCTCCGCGGCAGACCGGGCCAGCCGCAGGTTGTCGCGCAGCGAGCCGACGAAGACGTGGTGCTCCTGGTTGACCAGCGCCACGTGCTCCCTGACCCGCTCCGCCGGCATCCGGGAGAGCTCGGCGGTGCCGAGCGTCACCCGGCCGGTGCGCGGGGCGTAGATCCCTGCGAGCAGCCGGCCCAGCGTCGACTTGCCCGCGCCCGACGGGCCGACCAGCGCCAGCCGTGTGCCCGGCGGTACGTCCAGCGAGACGCGGTGGAGCACGTCCACACCCTCGCGGTAACCGAAGCGCACCTCGTCGGCGCGGACCGTCCGGCCCTCGGGCCGCTCGTCGCCGTCGCCCGCGTCGGGCTCGATCTCCCGCACCCCCACGAGCCGGGCCAGCGAGACCTGCGCGACCTGGAGCTCGTCGTACCAGCGCAGGATCAGGTTCACCGGGTCGACCATCATCTGGGCGATCAGCGCACTCGTCGTCAGCTGGCCGATGCCGATCCAGCCCTTCAGGACGAACACGCCCCCGACCATCAGCACCGACCCGAGCACGGTCACATGGGTGAGGTTGATGACCGGGAAGAGCACCGATCGCAGCCACAGGGTGTACCGCTCCCAGGCGGTCCACTCCTTGACCCGCCGGTCCGACAGGGCGACCCGCCGGGCCCCCAGCCGGTGGGCCTCCACGGTCCGACCCGCGTCGACCGTCTCCGCCAGCACGGCGGCCACGGCCGCGTACCCGGCGGCCTCGGAGCGGTACGCGGCCGGCGCCCGGCGGAAGTACCAGCGGCAGCCGATCACCAGCAGCGGCACCGCCACCAGCACGGCGGGCGCCAGCGGCGGCGCGGTGACGGTGAGCCCGGCGAGCAGCAGCACCACCCAGAACACACCGATCGTCAGTTCCGGTACGGCCTCGCGCATGGCGTTCGCCAGCCGGTCGATGTCCGTCGTGATCCGGGAGAGCAGATCACCCGTACCGGCCCGCTCCAGCACCCCCGGGGGCAGCCGCACCGACCGCACGAGGAAGTCCTCGCGCAGGTCCGCCAGCATCCGCTCGCCGAGCATCGCGCCGCGCAGCCGCACCAGCCGGACGAACACCGCCTGGACCACGAGCGCCACGGCGAACACGGCGGCGGTGCGCCCCAGATGGAGCTCGCGCGCACCGTCCGCCAGTCGCTCCACCAGGGAACCGAGCAGCCACGGGCCGGCCATGGAGGCCACCACGGCCACGGTGTTGACGCCGATGAGCACCCCGAAGGCCCGGCGGTGCCGGTCCGCCAGCTCGCGTACGTAGGCCCGCACGGTCGCCGGGGTGCCCACCGGAAGGGTGGCCGCGGTCCGGGGGGCGGCCGGGTCGTACTCCGGCGGCGCCACGCCGATCATGCCGTCTCCTCGATGTCGATGCCGATACCGACGCCGGCGGTCCGTGACGCCTGCGCGGGCCCGGGTCCGCCGTCGCTGCCCTCCGGGGCGGCGTACCCGTCCGGCGGAGCCTCCGCGTCCGCCGGGTCCGCCGGGTCCCGGGTCACCACCGCCCGGTACCGCGGTTCGTCACGCAGCAGTTCGCGGTGCACTCCCACGGCCTCCACCGCGCCCTCGTGGACGAGGACGACCCGGTCGGCGCGGTCGAGCAGCAGCGGCGAGGACGTGAACACCACGGTCGTGCGCCCCTCCCGCAGCGTCCGTACGCCGTTCCCGATCCGCGCCTCCGTGTGCGAGTCGACGGCCGAGGTCGGTTCGTCGAGCACCAGCACCTCCGGATCCGCCACCAGCGACCGCGCCAGCGCCAGCCGTTGGCGCTGTCCGCCGGACAGCGACCTGCCGCGTTCGGTGATGGGCGCGGTCGCCGGGTCCTCGTCCAACGACGCCTGCGCGAGGGCATCGAGGACGTCGTCGCACTCGGCCGCGGTCAGCGCCGCCTCGGCCGGCACAGCGCCGGAGGCCGGCACGTCCAGGAGTTCGGCCAGGGTGCCCGACAGCAGCACCGGGTCCTTGTCCTGCACCAGGACCGCGGTCCTGGCCGCCTCCAGCGGAAGGTCGTCCAGGGCCACGCCGCCGAGCAGCACGGACGGCAGCCCATCGGGTTCGGGCGGGTGACCGCCCAGGCGTTCGGCGAGCCGTCCCGCCGCGTCGGGGTCGCCGCACACCACCGCGGTCAGCTGCCCGGCCGGGGCGAGCAGTCCGGTGGCCGGGTCGTAGAGATCCCCTCCGAGGGCCGCGCCCCCCGCCTCTGCAACGCCGCCCGTCGTCCGTTCCAGCGACAGGACCCGCGCCGCCCGCCGCGCGGACGGGCGGGAGAAGGAGTACGCCATCGCGATCTCCTCGAAATGGCGCAGCGGGTAGGTCAGCAGCATCACCGCGCTGTAGACGGTGACGAGTTCGCCGACGTCGATCCGGCCGTCGCCGACCAGCCCGATGCCGTACCAGACCACGGCGATCAGCAGCAGCCCCGGCAGCAGCACCTGCAGCGCCGTGATCAGCGACCACATCCGAGCGCTGCGGACCGCGGCCCTGCGCACCTCCTGCGAGGCGCGCCGGTAGCGGTCGAGGAACAACTCCTCGCCGCCGATGCCGCGCAGCACGCGCAGGCCCGCGACGGTGTCGGAGGCGAGTTCGGTCGCCCTGCCGGCCTTCTCGCGCTGGACGTCGGCCAGCCGGGTGGCGCGGGGCAGCAGCGGCAGGACGCCGAGCGCCATCACCGGGACGCCGAGGGCGACGAGGACGCCGAGCGCCGGCTGGTAGACCAGCAGCGCCACACAGACCAGGACGATCGTGAGGGCAGCGGCGAGGAACCGGGAGACGGCTTCCACGAACCAGCCGATCTTCTCGACGTCGCCCGTGGAGACCGCGACGACCTCGCCGGCCGCCACCCGGCGGGTGAGCGCGGACCCGAGCTCGGCCGTTCTGCGCGCGAGCAGTTGCTGGGTGCGCGCGGCGGCGGTGATCCAGTTGGTGACGGCCGTGCGGTGCAGCAGGGTGTCGCCCGCGGCGATGCCCACGCCGGCGAGTGCGATCAGCCCGCCCGCGAGTGCGAGGCCGGTGCCGGAGCGCTCCACGACCGACTGGACGGCGATGCCCACGCCGTAGGGGAGGGCCATCACGGAGGAGAAGTGCAGCAGCCCCCAGACGAGTGACGCGAGCTGGCCGCCGAGCTGACGCCGCCCGAGCCAGACGAGGAACCTGAGACCCGACCGGACATCAGGTGTGCCGGGATCGGGGAAGGGGAGATCGCGAATCTGCATGACATTCCAGATCGTTCGGAATGAGCGGCGCGGACGTGCAAGGTTCGCTCTCCGCATTCACACGGAGCAACCGATTTTCGGGGGCAGGACCGATGATCCGGCCGTGACCGTCCGAACGGCCCCGCTCCCGGGGCGGCGACCGAGGGCGGCCGGTCGGCGGTCGGCCCGGGATGCGGCACCGCCTCCGGGTCCGGGCGGGTACGGGCGTCGGGGTTCGGCACGGTGGGACGGGTCTGGAGCAGGCTCCAAGATCTGTCGGAGGATGCCACGACCCTCTTCACCCGGTGGATCGCGCTCCCCAACGCCATGCGGGTGGCGACGAACCTGCTCGGCACCTGCGTGGCCGTCTTCGTGGTCTCCCGCTGGAAGGGCGCCTCGACCGGGTGACCGCGAAGAAGGTGCTCAACGTCGAGTACGTGCCCGTACGGAGCGAGCCGCCGGCGGCCGAGGCACCCGCCGCGGTGGAGGCGTCACCGGCGGACGGACCGGAACCCGGCACGACGGGCGCGGCGGGCCGGGAGGACCGCACCGCCGGCAGCGCCGGGCGGACCGTCGGGCCGGCACGAGGCGGCGCGGGACCCGGTACGGGCGGCCGGGTCCCGCCGCCCGTCAGTCGGGTCGCTCCGAGTCCATCCCGGAGCGGGCCTTGCGCCACTCACCCCGGGTGAAGTCCGGGAACTCCTGCGGGGCGCCGTTCGCCTTCACCGACAGATGGCTCAGCGGGACCGGGGCGGTCCAGGTCGCCGCGTCGTAGACGTCGAAGTCGGGCACGAGACCCAGCCGCATGCACTGCATCAGCCGGAACACCATGATGTAGTCCATACCGCCGTGGCCGCCCGGCGGGTTGCTGTGCTCCTTCCACAGCCAGTGGTCCCAGTCGGCATAGGCGGCGAAGTCCCCCCACTGGTGGTTCGTGTGGTCGGGTTCCACATAGATACGCGTCGGATAGTCCTCGAACACACCCTTGGTGCCACCGAGGCTGTTGATCCGGCTGTACGGGTGCGGCGTGGAGACGTCGTGCTCGAGGCGTATCACCCGTCCCTTCGCCGTCCGCACCATGCTGATGGTGCGGTCGCTCTCGATGTACGTCTCCTTCCAGCTGGGGTCGCCCGGGGGCATGTGAGCCTCCCGGTACTCCGCGAGGCCGAGCGCCGGTGTACCGAAGCTGCTGATGCTGACGGGCCGGTCACCCCGGTTGACATCCATGTAGTTGGCCACCGGCCCGAATCCGTGGTTCGGGTACAGGTCCCCGCGCAGCCGGGTGTGCCACAACCGCCGCCACGGGCCCTCGTAGTAGGTCGGCGAGAACATCAGGTCCCGCAGGTCGTGGTTGTAGGCGCCCGCTCCGTGCAGCAGCTCGCCGAACAGCCCGGCGTGCGCCATACGCAGCACACGCATCTCGTTGCGCCCGTAGCAGCAGTTCTCCAACTGCATGCAGTGGCGTCGTGTGCGCTCCGACAGGTCGACCAGCGCCCACAGTTCGTCGAGACGCATCGCGACAGGACACTCCACACCGACGTGCTTGCCGTTGAGCAGCGCCGACTTCGCCATCTCGAAGTGCAGGTCCCAGGGCGTGGCGACGTACACGAAGTCGATGTCGCCACGCTCGCAGAGGTTCTCGTAGTCGTGCTCGCCCCTGGTGTACACCGCGGGCGCCGGCTGCCCGGCGCCGACGACCTTCGCCGCGGCGGCCTCCGCCTTGTCCTTCACGGGATCGCACACCGCGACGATCCGGACTCCGGGCACGGCGAGGTACAGCTCCGACATCGAGGCGCCGCGATTGCCGAGCCCGACGATCCCCACCCGTACGGTGCTCCGCCGCTCGAACGGAACCCCCGCCATCGTGCGGCCCTTGCGGGTCGGAGCGGCGGTACGTGACACCGTCTCCGTCGCGGCCGCGCTCTCCGCCGCCGAAGCCGTCCCGCTGCCGGCCGCCCCGAGGGCCAGCCCGGCCCCGGCGACTCCGGCGGTCGTCCTGAGAACCGAACGGCGGCTCATCGAGCCGCCGTCGCCGTGCCCGTCGCCCTGGGTCCCGGGTGCTGCGTCGTTCATCGAACCTCCTGTAGCCGGTGCACCTGGCTGGTTCATGAATTCCGGTAAGGAACATGGCCGTTGGGACTCATGAGAGGCAAGAGCAGCAGTTGGACTCTCGTTGCCGGGTTCATGGACTCTTGTCGCGGGCGCTGGTGCCGTGACAGGAGGGGTTCACCGGCTCGCGGCGCCCTGCACGGCACCGCGCTGCGGTGTCGTGTCGCCCGAGTGCATCCGGTACGAGGGCGATCCTGCGTCCTGCGATGCACCACAGCGGACGCCGCGACCTTCCCCGCAGACCTTTCCGGTCACGGCGCTAGCCTGGCGATCATGGCGGACTGGAGGATCCGGCCGGCCTCCGTGGCGGACGTCGAGGTCGTGGCCGAGTTGCGGGCCGTGGTCTTGCGGCCCGATCTGGAGCGGCTCGGGCGATACGACGAGTGGCGGGTACGGCAGCGGCTGAGGGACGGGTTCGCCGCGGCGCACAGCTGGGTGATCGAGGCGGGCGACGCGTTCGCGGGCTGTGTGTCGCTGCGGCCGGCGGGGGACGCTCACTGGCTGGAGCACTTCTACCTGGCCCCGCGTCTGCAGGGCCGCGGCATCGGTGCGGCCGTGCTCCAGGGGCTGTTGGAGGGATGCGACCGGGACGGCGTCCGGGTCCGGCTGAACGTGCTGCAGGGCAGTGCGGCCCGGCGGCTGTACGAGCGGCACGGATTCGTGCTCGAGTCCGAGGATGCGGTGGACGTGTTCATGCTGCGCGAGCCGGCTCCGGCCATGCGTGGCGAATGAGCGCACGGCGGGTCCGCGGGGTCGGTGGATCGCGGGCGGTGTGACGGGTCGGGCGTGAGGGCGGACGGCGACATCGGCTCGATGGGCGAGAGGGCCGAGCTGTCCGTGGGCGGAACCGCTCCCGGGTGCCGCGTCCGTCGCCCCGCCTCGCCGGTGGTACGAGAAGACGCCGGACGAGTCCGTTCAGCAGGCCGGTCCCGGGCGGCCTCCGTCGATCAGCGCGGAGAGCAGTCCTCCCAGCGCCTCGCGCTGCTCCGCGTTCAGCGGTGCCAGGATGTCCTCGGCCGCCGCGCGCCGGGCCCCGCGCAGCTCGCGCAGGGTGGTGCGTCCGAGGTCGGTGAGCTCCACCCGCACCACTCGGCGGTTCGTCGGATCGGGCACCCGGCGGACGTGGCCGCCCGCCTCCAGTCCGTCGACCAGCGTGGTGACCGCGCGCGGCACCACCTCCAGGCGATCGGCCATGTCCGCCATCCGCGGGGCCCCTTCGTACTGGGCGACGACGCGCAGCAGCCGGGCCTGGGCCGGGGTGATGCCGACCGGCTGCAGATGCTGCCTCTGAATGCGGTGCAGCCGGCGTGTGAGCCGCAGCAGCTGCTCGGCGAGCACGCCGTCCGTGTCGGGAACGGGGCCAGGGGTGGTCATGCACGGACGATATCAGGACCATGTTCATTGTGAGTATAGGTAATAATGAGTTATGCTCTTCGGGCTGTCAGGTCCCCGACCCCGGAAGGAGCCCATGCGCACCCACGACGGTCCGTCCTGGACACCTCCCGACCGGCCACTGGACCCCACGCGGCCCGCCCAGCCCGCCCAGGTGCGGCGCATCCTCCGCCTCTTCCGTCCCTACCGGGCGCGGCTCGCCGTGGTGGGGCTTCTGGTCGGAGCGTCGTCGCTCGTCACCGTCGCCTCGCCGTTCATGCTGCGCGAGATCCTCGACACCGCGATCCCGCAGGGCCGTACGGGCCTGCTGTCGCTGCTCGCCCTCGGGATGATCGTCGCCGCCGTGACGACGAGCGTGTTCGGCGTTCTGCAGACGCTGATCTCGACCACGGTCGGCCAGCGCGTGATGCACGACCTCCGCACCGGCGTCTACGCCCAGCTGCAGCGCATGCCGCTCGCGTTCTTCACCCGGACGCGGACCGGTGAGGTCCAGTCCCGCATCGCCAACGACATCGGCGGCATGCAGGCGACCGTCACCTCCACGGCGACCTCCCTGGTCTCCAACCTGACGGCCGTCGTCGCCACGATCGTCGCCATGCTCGCGCTCGACTGGCGGCTCACGGTCGTCTCCCTCGTCCTGCTGCCGGTCTTCGTCTGGATCAGCCGCCGGGTCGGGCGCGAGCGCAAGGCCATCACCACCCAGCGGCAGAAGCAGATGGCGGCCATGGCCGCGACGGTCACCGAGTCGCTGTCGGTCAGCGGCATCCTCCTCGGCCGCACGATGGGCCGGGCGGACTCGCTCACCCGGTCCTTCGCCGACGAGTCCGAGCGCCTCGTCGATCTCGAGGTCCGTTCCAGCATGGCCGGCCGCTGGCGGATGGCCGTCATCGGCATCGTCATGGCCGCGATGCCCGCCTTCCTGTACTGGGCCGCGGGGCTCACGCTGCAGTCCGGCGGGTCCACGATCTCGATCGGCACGCTGGTCGCCTTCGTCTCACTGCAGCAGGGGCTGTTCCGACCGGCCGTGAGCCTGCTGTCCACGGGTGTCCAGATCCAGACCTCGCTCGCCCTGTTCCAGCGGATCTTCGAGTACCTGGACCTGCGGGTGGACATCACCGAGCCGGAGGAACCGGTCCGGCTGGCCGAGGTCTCCGGGGAAGTCCGGTTCGAGAAGGTCGGCTTCAGCTACGACGCCAGGAGCGGGCCGACGCTCGACGGCATCGGCATCACCGTGCCGGCGGGCGGAAGCCTCGCCGTGGTCGGACCCACCGGGTCCGGCAAGTCCACGCTCAGCTATCTGGTGCCCCGGCTCTACGACGTCACGGAAGGCCGGGTCACCCTCGACGGCGTCGACGTCCGCGACCTCGACTTCGACACCCTCGCCCGGGCCGTGGGCGTCGTCTCGCAGGAGACGTACCTCTTCCATGCGTCGGTGGCCGACAATCTGCGCTTCGCCAAGCCGGACGCGACCGACGCCGAGATCGAGGCGGCGGCGCGGGCGGCACAGATCCACGACCACATCGCCTCGCTGCCCGACGGCTACGACACGCTCGTGGGTGAGCGGGGGTACCGCTTCTCCGGGGGCGAGAAGCAGAGGCTCGCCATCGCCCGGACGATTCTGCGCGATCCGCCGGTGCTCATCCTGGACGAGGCGACCAGCGCGCTCGACACCCGCACGGAGCACGCCGTGCAACAGGCCATCGACGCCCTCTCCGCGGGGCGTACGACGATCACCATCGCCCACCGGCTCTCCACCGTGCGTGACGCCGACCAGATCGTCGTCCTCGACGGCGGACGGATCGCCGAGCGCGGGACGCACGAGGAACTGATCGAGCGGAACGGGCGCTATGCCGCCCTGGTGCGCAGGGACGCCCAGTTGGCGCCGGCCGGGTCCTGAGCGCCGGCTGCCGAGCCCCGGCAGGGTCTCAGCCGCCGGCCCGAGCCGGTGGTCGTGCAAGGAACCCCTGTCGTCCGTCGGGGCCGGTGACGGTGTCGGTTTGCCGGGAAGGCCGACGGCGCGGGTTCCGTTATGTTCGGTTTCGTCGGGTTAGCGTGCCCGTATGAAGAGGGAGTTCCCGAAGGCCCGGCGCCGTCGGCGCGGGCTCCGTCTGACGCGCCGCGGCCGACTCCTGCTGTTCGCGGGCGTGATCGGCCTGATCGGCGCGGTGACGGCCGTCGTCCTGACCCTGCTGCCCCAGCCGAAGAAGAAGCCCGCCGCACCCCAGGCGCGACCGAAGACCCTGCTCATCCCGGAGGGATGGCGCTCCTCGCAGGTCTACGCCGCCGTGGACAAGGTACTCGGAGTGCGCGCCGGCACCACCCGCCGCACGGCCACCGCCGCGGGCGCACGGCTCAGGCTGCCGGCGGACGCCCGCGGCAATCCCGAGGGCTACCTCTTCCCGGCGACCTACCCCGTCGGCCCCACGTCGACCCCGGGCAGCCTGCTCAGCTTCATGGTCAACACGGCCGGCCATCGCTTCGGCACCTCGTCCCTCACCGACGAGGCGCAGCGCCATGGCATGACGCTCTACCAGACGGTGATCATCGCCAGCATCGTCCAGGCGGAGGCGGACACCGACGAGGACATGGCGCGAGTGGCGCGCGTCGTGCACAACCGGCTCGCCCGGAACATGCCGCTCCAGATGGACTCCACCCTCAACTACGCCCTGAACCGCTCCACCCTCGACACCACCCGGCAGGACACCGGCCTACGGAGCCCGTACAACACCTACGCGCAGCGGGGGCTCCCGCCGACCCCGATCGGGAACCCGGGCGAGGCGGCGATGAAGGCGGCCGTGGGCCCCGCGGAGGGCGACTGGCTGTACTTCGTCACCGTCCGGCCCGGGGACACGCGCTTCACCGCCGACTACGAGGAACACAACCGGAACGTCGCCGAGTTCAACAGGACCCGCAGCAGCGCGGCCGCCACCTCCGGGTGACCGGCGGGCCCGGACCCGGGGGCAGGGGACGTGCAGTCGGCCCGGGACCACCCGCCGGACGCGGCGGCCGTGCCGTGGACATCCGGTGTCTCAGCCGGGCACGGCGGTCAGGTCCCCGGCCGGCCCGACCGGCGGCTGCGGGGCGTCGGACGGCTCGGTGGTGGGCCCCTGGTGCAGAAGCCGCTCGATCTCGTGGACGGCGGCCCGTCCGGCCCGGTTGGCACCGATCGTCGAGGCCGACGGTCCGTAACCGACGAGATGGACGCGCTCGTCCCGGACCGCGCGGGTGCCCTCCACCGCGATTCCGCCGCCCGGTTCGCGCAGCTTCAGGGGTGCGAGGTGGTCGATCGCCGCGCGGAAGCCGGTGGCCCAGAGGATGACGTCGGCCTCGACCGTGCGTCCGTCGTCCCACGCCACCCCCTCCGGGGTGATCCGGTCGAACATCGGCAGCCGGTCGAGGACGCCCCGCTCGCGGGCCCGACGAATCGCGTCGTTCACCGGCAGGCCCGTCACCGACACCACGCTCCGCGGTGGGAGGCCCTTCCGGACCCGCTCCTCCACCAGCGCGACGGCCGCGCGCCCCTGCACCTCACCGAACGGGCCCTCGCGGAACACCGGCGGCCTCCTGGTCACCCAGGTGGTCCCCGCCGCCACCTCGGCGATCTCCATCAGGTGCTGGGTCCCCGACGCGCCGCCGCCGACCACGACCACCCGCTGTCCGGCGAACGCCTCGGGACCCGGGTACTGGGCCGTGTGCAACTGCCGGCCGCGGAAGGTCTCCTGGCCCGGGTAGCGCGGCCAGAACGGCCGGTCCCAGGTGCCGGTGGCGTTGATGAGGGCACGTGCGGCGTAGGTGCCCTCCGACGTCTCGACCAGCAGTCGGCCGCCCGCACCCTCGCGCACCGCGCCGACGTGGACGGGCCGGTGCACCCGAAGCCCGAAGGCGTCCTCGTAACGAGTGAAGTACTCGCCGATGACCTCGGAGGACGGACGGCCCTCGTCGGCGCCGGTCAGCTCCATGCCGGGCAGTGCGTGCATGCCGTGGACCTTGCCGTACGTGAGGGACGGCCACCGGAACTGCCACGCTCCGCCGGGTTCCGGCGCGTGGTCGAGGACCACGAAGTCGATGTCGGGACGCAGGCCCACGCGCCGCAGATGGTAGGCGCCGGACAGGCCGGCCTGTCCGGCGCCTATGACGACCACGTCCACGTCTCGCGTCGCGAAGTTGTTCACGGTTCTACCAACGATGTGGAAGTCGTGGATCTTCCCGCTCCGGTCGGGGACACCGGCGGGCGGTCCCGGGACGCCCGGCGGCGCCGTACCGACCGCGGGGCGCACGGCCGCCTTCATCGCCGCCTCGCCCGGGTTCCGATCGGGGTCGGCGGGAGCCCCCGCTGCGCTGGGCCGGTCCGCCGAGGCCCGGCCGGAGGAAAGGCAAAGGCCCGGCCGGAGGAAAGGCAAAGGCCCGGCCGGAGGAAAGGCAAAGGCTAGGTCCGAGGAAGTGACTCGATCAGAGGAAGCCGACCCCTTGGGCCAGTGGCAGCTCCTCCGAGTAGTTGACGGTGTTCGTGGCCCGGCGCAAGTACGCGCGCGAGGCGTCCGAGCCGGACTCACGGCCCCCGCCGGTCTGCTTCTCGCCACCGAACCCGCCCCCGATCTCCGCACGCGCCCCCGATTCTCCGCCCCGGAGGTGCCGATGTTGACGTGGGCGATCCCGCAGTCGGAGCCGTCGGCGGCGAGGAACCGCGTCAGCCGTGCACGGCGGCACGCGAGCCGGTTCGGCAGGACCGGTGCGACGAAGCCGTGATGTCCGTGGTCACGTAAGCGCGGTCACCGCGGTGACACGTGCGGGTGCACTCCGGCAGGCTCCCGAGAGGGAGCCATGGGACTGCGGCGAATTGCCGAAAAGGCGTCAGCAGCTGCGGCGACACGCGGCGGAGGCCACCCGCAACAGGTCGATGTGACCGTGCGTGTGAGCAGGGCTGTACGCAGCATGCGACGGAACGCATCGAGCCGTTGCGCAGCCGGTCGACGGTGTCTCGCCAGGCGGACGCGCGATCTTGCGAGCCGGGCGGGAGGATGGGGGTATGCCCGAAGCCTTTACCACACGAGTCCTCGCCCTCACCACCGGCACTGCGGAGGCCGTGACCGATCTGACCCGCGCGTGCGAGAAGTTCCTCGCGGAGACCGCCGGGGGCCGGGACGGTCTGCTCAATGTGTTCGTGCCCCATGCCACCGCCGGCATCGCCCTCATCGAGACCGGCGCGGGCAGCGACAACGACCTGCTGTCCACGCTGCACGTGCTGCTTCCCGCCGACGACCGCTACCAGCACCGCCACGGCAGCCCGGGGCACGGTCGTGACCACGTCCTGCCGGCGCTGGTGCCACCGCACGCCACCCTGCCGGTCCTCGGCGGCAGGCTGGAACTCGGCACCTGGCAGTCGGTCTGCCTGGTCGACACCAACAGGGACAACTCGCACCGGCAGGTCCGGTTGAGCTTCCTGGGCTGACCGAGCCGGTCGAGTTCGTCCTGAGGGTGGCCGCCAAGTCTCCTCACGCTCCGGCGAAACGGGAGAAGGATGCGCGGTACCGCCGATGGACGAGACTGAGCGACGGTGCGACGGCTGCGGGAAGTGCCTGCTCGGAGTGCGCCGGTTGTCACGGGTCGAGGCCGCCACACGTATCCCTGACCCACGATGACGACGCGGCGCGGCTGGAACTCGGGATTCGTGATCATGATGTCCACCTCGTCGGGGTTATGTGACGGGCTCGAGCGGTGCGTGCGGATCTGCGGCAGCGCGGTGGCCCTAAGATGGGAGCTGCCTCGGCCGTACGAGACTCGCTTGGCCGCCTGTCTCGAACGGCCGAGTGCCATTTGAGCTCTGCGGTCCGGCGGCAAAACCCGCAGGAGGGGCAAACCTCCGGTTCGATACGATGTCGGTGGCCTGTAGACCTGTTGCGTCGTCACCACGCGTGACGTCGATATGTGATCTGAGTGATCGCTTCGGCTGCAGCTTCCCGACTTGGGCCCGCCGTGGCACCGCCATCGGCGCCGTACGTACGAAATGGAGCATCCAAGGATGGCTCGACACCTGGTCACCAGCGCGCTTCCCTACATCAACGGGATCAAGCACCTGGGCAACATGGTCGGGTCGATGCTTCCGGCGGATGTGTACTCCCGGTACCTCCGCCAGCGCGGTCACGACGTCCTGTACATCTGCGCGACCGACGAGCACGGCACGCCGGCCGAGCTGGCCGCCAAGGAGGCAGGGCTCTCGGTTGACGAGTTCTGTGCTCAGGCACACGACGCGCAGAAGGCCGTGTACGACGGGTTCGAGCTGGCCTTCGACTACTTCGGGCGCAGCTCGTCGCGGCAGAACGTCGAGATCACGCAGCACTTCGCGCGCAAGCTGAACGAGAACGGGTTCATCGAGGAGCGCGCGATCCGCCAGGTGTACTCGCCCGTCGACGGCCGCTTTCTGCCGGACCGGTACGTCGAGGGCACCTGTCCGCACTGCGGCTACGACAAGGCCCGCGGCGATCAGTGCGAGAACTGCACCCGCGTCCTGGATCCGACCGACCTGCTCGAGCCGCGCTCGGCGATCAGCGGCTCCACCGAGCTGGAGATCCGCGAGACCAAGCACCTCTTCCTGCTGCAGTCCAAGCTCCAGCACGAGGTCGAGGAGTGGATCGCCACCGTCAGCGCGGAGTGGCCGCACCTGTCCACGTCCATCGCCCGCAAGTGGCTGACCGAGGGACTGAACGACCGCGCGATCACCCGCGACCTGGACTGGGGTGTCCCGGTCCCGGCCGACACCTGGCCGGACCTCGCGGCCGAGGGCAAGGTCTTCTACGTCTGGTTCGACGCCCCGATCGAGTACATCGGCGCGACGAAGGAGTGGGCGGACGCCGCTGTCGACGGCGAGGTGCGCGACTGGAAGTCGTGGTGGTACGAGGCTGACGACACCGTCCGCTACACGCAGTTCATGGCCAAGGACAACGTCCCCTTCCACACGGTGATGTTCCCGGCCACCGAGCTTGGCGTGCGTGAGCCGTGGAAGAAGGTCGATGTCGTCAAGGGCTTCAACTGGCTGACGTACTACGGCGGCAAGTTCTCGACCTCCCAGAAGCGCGGAGTCTTCACCGACGCGGCCCTGGAGATCCTGCCGGGCGACTACTGGCGCTACTTCCTGATCGCCAACGCCCCCGAGTCCGACGACTCCTCCTTCACCTGGGAGCACTTCACCGCCACGGTCAACAAGGACCTGGCCGACACCCTCGGCAACTTTGTCAACCGCGTGCTGTCCTTCTCCCGCAAGCGGTTCGGCGATGAGGTCCCGGCGGGCCATGTGGCCGGCGAGGCGGAGGCGAAGCTCGGCGAGGAGATCGCGCGGCTGCTCGCCGAGTACGAGGAGCAGATGGAGGCCCTCCAGTTCCGCAAGGCCGCGGCCGCGCTGCGCGCCCTGTGGTCCGCGGGCAACTCCTACCTGGAGGAGAAGGCCCCCTGGCTGGAGATCAAGACCGACCCGGACGGCGCCGCGCTGACCCTGCGCACGGCGATGAACCTGATCCACCTGTACGCGGTCGTCTCCGAGCCGTTCATCCCGGCCACGGCCGCCGCCATGCGCGGCGCCTTCGCGCTCGAGGGCGACACCGCGACCTGGGTGACCGCCCAGCAGGCCACGGCCCTGGACACGGTCCCGGCCGGTACCGCGTTCACCGTCCCGCCCGTGCTCTTCGCGAAGATCACGGAGGAGGACCTGGAGTCCTACCGCGACCGCTTCGGCGGCGCCGAGGACGCCTGACCGTATCGCTCGCACCCGTACGGTCCGCTCTCATCGGACGGTACGGGGGCGAGACGGGTGGCCGGGTCACGGCCGGTTCGTTCATCAACCGGATGCGGGGACAGCTGTCGTCTACGTCGACCCACGTGACGCCTGCTGACCCGGGCACGTGCTCGAGGTAGCGATCGAAGCCGTTCCCCGTCAGCCGCAGCAGGAGGCAGGCGATGCCCCCGCAGGTTCTCCTCCGTCTCACCGTGCTCGATCAGATGGATGCGCTTCGAGTGCATGGCGTCGCTTCCCCTCCCCGGATCACTCCCAGTCGCGGACGTCGACACAGGCGGACACCGCGTTGGCGATCTGGTCGTGGTCGGCCCGGCTGATGGCGGGGAAGCGGCCTCGCCCCGTGCCGCCGGCCGCGGGCGCCCGGAGACCGTCGCGCAGGGTCAGAAGAGGTTCAGTGCTCGCAGAGGGAGAATTCTCGTTCGTAGAGCTGCTCGTTGTGCTCGTCGACGAAGAACTTGCGTTCCCGCATGAGTTGTTCGCGATAGTGCTTGGCCTGTTCAAGCGTCATGGTCGAGGTGTCGGACCATGGTTGCTGCGGTGGCACGTCGGATGTCGAGACGATCCTTTCCGACGGATCGACCAGGAAGAACGCGAGCATTTTGCGAAATCCCGGGCGGGTGGGGTCCGTGAGGCGGAATGAGCCGACGCGGTGTTGCAGGATGTTCGGGAACGCCAGGCAGCGGCCGGACGGGGTCGAGGCCGATCCCAGGATCTGGTTCAGTGCGTCTTCGTCCTCCAGGCCGTAGACCTCGCGCAGACCGTTGTCGTCGTTCTGCTCGTAGTGCGGGTCGTCGAGTGCCGCCCGGAAACCCAGCCGGCTTTCGGTGATGTTCTCGCTGTCCCAGTAGTAGATTCCGGTCGAGACGATCCGCTCGTTCAGCATCCCCTCGACATGCCAGGAGCCGCCGGAATACTCGGGCTTGTCCGGGGTGAGGTGGATGGTGGCGAGCTTGACGATGACCTGAAGACGACGGCCGCGCAGGTCGACTCGGGCGGATTCGCCGGGCACCTCGGGTGGGGTGAAAGCCGGGGCGTCCGGGACGACCGGGCGGCGGTTCCCCCACCAGTCGTCCTGGGCCGCTTCCCAGACGCGGAGGGCTTCTGCGTAGGCCGCGTCATCACCGTACGAGGACTTGTCCGGGTACTCCGGCTCCGAGTCGTACCACCCGTAAGGATCGGCCTCGATCCGCAGGGGCCGCGGATGGCGCAGATCGGTGAGCACGTTCTCCAGCAGAGGGCGCATACGCGCGAACAAGTCCGGCAGGACAGAGGCCAGTTCGTGATGATTCTCGGGGTGGACGTTGTTGACGTACGAACGGAAGGCGACACTCCCGTCGTCACTGACGTCGACGTCCGTGGGCAGCCACTGGAACCGCTCCGAGAACTCGTACGTCGAGAAGCGGTCCGTCGGGTTCCGCCACGCCCGTTCCGGTGCGCCGCTCACCTCTCGCGTCAGGCAGAACAGTGAGGGATGAACCAGGTCCAGTACCTGGCCGTCGGATCCGGGATGCCAGTCCTGTTCCGCTTCGGGGACCTGTTCCAGAACCCGGACCGCGTTGCGCAGCCGGGACGTGAGTTCGTCGTCGACCAGCGCGTCCGACTGCCACACCCCGTCGACGGCGGACACCTCGATCCCGGTTCGCCCGTCACGCAGCGCCGCGTAGTGCACGAGTTCGGCGAGCACGTAACGAACCTGCGCTTCGGTGAGCCCCTGGGCAACGGCCTCCTGCGTCCACCTGGCGACGATGCCGGCATCGTTCATCTTCTCGAACCACCCCGGCTTTGCCCGAATGCGCGAGCTGAACTGCATCATGTGAATTTCCCGCAGCGTCCGGGGTGTCGCGAGCGCTATGGAGTGGGAAGCGTGAAAGGGCAGCGGGAAAGCAGACAGGCCGGTCAATTCTCCTGGTCCTCCGAGTCGGTGTGGCGACGGGAAGGGTACTTCAGCAGACCGGCAACACCGCGGCCGTCGCGACCTCAGAGGGCCCGGGCCGACCGGCCGATCCAGTCGTACGCCGCCTGTGCCGTGAACTCCGCCTGGCCGCCCGGGAAGATCAGCCCGGCCGTGCGGAACGCCTCGTCCGTGGCGGTCTCCGGCACATAGGGGACCGCGATGCAGCGCATGCCCGCGGCGTGGGCCGCCGCCGCCCCGGGCGGGGCGTCCTCCACCACCACGCAGTGGGCCGGGTCCGTGCCCAGCCGGCGCGCGGCCTCCAGGAAGACGTCCGGGCGCGGCTTGCCGTGCGCGACATCCTCGGCGGAGACGAGCGTGGTGAGGAACGCGTCGAGGCCGGTGCCGGCGAGCACCGCCTCGATCGCCGCGCGGGAGGAACCGGACGCCACCGCCATCGGCACGCCAGCCGCGTCGAGCAACTCGACGAACTTCCGCATCTCCGGGTAGACCTCGGTCCCGGCACGGGCGAGCTCCAGATAGGCGCGGTTCTTCCCGGCCAGCAGGTCCTCGATGGGCGCCCCGAGCCCGTACTCCTCGCTCAGCCGCTCCAGCGTCTCGCGGGTGCCGATCCCGATGAAGCGGCTGTGGTGCTCCCAGGTGAAGTCCGTGACGCCGTAACTGGCGAGAACACGTCGGCCTGCTTCGTAGTAGTTCGGCTCGCTGTCCACCAGCGTTCCGTCGAGATCGAAAATGACCGAAGTATGCGCAAGGTTCATGGTCCCAGGATGCCAACCGGTCATCCGCGCCGCGGTCAGCGCGCCGCGCGGGTGCTCCCGCCGACCGACTCCACCAGCGGCAGCATCCGGTGCGGCACGCGTTCCCGCAGCGCCATCTCCGTCCGTGTGCGGACGACGCCCGGCAGATTGATCAGCCGCTGGATCACATCCTCCAGATGGCCGTTGTCCCGGGCAACCACCCTGGTCAGCAGGTCTCCGCCGCCCGTGATGGAGAACGCCTCGACGATCTCCGGCACCTCCGCCAGCGCGTCCCCCACCTCGTCCAGATGTCCCTGGGTGACCTCGATGTGGACGAAGGCCAGCACCGGATGACCGAGTGCGGCGGGGGACAGCACCGGACCCGTGCCCGTGATCACACCGTCGCGTTCCAGCCGGTCGATCCTGGCCTGGAGGGTGCCGCGGGCGATGCCGAGGATGCGCGCGTACTCCCGCACGCTCGTGCGCGGCTGCTCGATCATCAGCCGCAGGATGCGGGTGTCGAGCTCGTCCACCGCCATGGCCGTGGGCCTCCCTGCAGCTGGTCGCTCCCCTCTCCGACTGTACCAATGGCCCAGTCGTCACAGGCGGATCCGGCCAGACATCCGGTCTCCGGCCACGGGAACGTCGCGATGTGAAAGCGTGGCACCACCGCCCGGAACAGCCCGAAGGGAAACGCATGCCCGCCGACCACGTCCCTCATCAGCCGTCCCCCGCGGACGGCCACACGGTGATCCAGGTCCGGGGGGCCCGTGAGAACAACCTGCGGAACGTCGACCTCGACCTGCCCAAGCGCCGGCTCACCGTCTTCACCGGGGTGTCCGGCTCGGGCAAGTCGAGCCTCGTCTTCGGCACCATCGCCGCCGAGTCGCAGCGCCTCATCAACGAGACCTACACGGCCTTCATCCAGTCCTTCATGCCGAGCCTGGGCCGCCCGGACGTCGACGGACTGCACAACCTCAGCGCGGCGATCGTCGTCGACCAGGAGCGCATGGGGGCCAACTCCCGCTCCACCGTGGGCACCGCCACCGACGCGTACACGATGCTGCGGATCGTCTTCAGCCGGCTCGGCACCCCGCACATCGGCACCTCCGGCGCCTTCAGCTTCAACCTGCCCGAGGGCATGTGCCCGCACTGCGAGGGGCTCGGCCAGGTCTCGGACATCGACGTGGACCAGCTGGCCGACCGGACCAAGTCGCTCAACGAGGGCGCGATCACCGTACCTGGGTACGCGGTGGGCTCCTGGCCCTGGTCGATCATGGTGGGCTCCGGCTTCCACGACCCGGACAAGAAGGTCGGCGACTTCACCGACCAGGAGTGGGAGGACTTCCTCAGGAAGCCCGCCGTGAAGGTGAGGATCGGCTCCAACAACCTCACCTACGAAGGACTGGTCACCAAGATCCAGCGCACCTGGCTGGTCAAGGACCGTGAGGGACTGCAGCCCCACATCCGCGCGTTCGTCGACCGGGCCGTCGTCTTCACCGAGTGCCCGGAATGCGACGGCACACGGCTCTCCCGGGCCGCTCTCTCCTCAAGGATCGCGGGGGTCAACATCGCCGACTGCTCGGCCATGCAGATCAGCGACCTCGCCGCGTTCGTGCGGACCGTCGACGACCCCTCCGTCGGGCCGTTGCTGGACAATCTGCGGCACCTCCTGGAGTCCCTCGAGGAGATCGGGCTCGGCTATCTGAGCCTCGACCGTGCCGCCTCCACGCTCTCCGGCGGAGAGGCGCAGCGCGTGAAGATGGTGCGGCACCTCGGATCCAGCCTCACCGATGTGACGTACGTCTTCGACGAGCCGACCGTCGGCCTCCACCCGCACGACATCCGCCGGATGAACGACCTGCTGCTTCGGCTGCGGGACAAGGGCAACACGGTGCTCGTCGTCGAGCACAAACCCGAGGTGATCGCGATCGCCGACCATGTCGTGGACCTCGGGCCCGGCGCCGGCGAAGCGGGCGGCGAGATCTGCTACACCGGCGACGTGACCGGACTGCTCGCCTCCGGGACGCTCACGGGACGGCACCTCGGCCACCGGGTGGGGCTGCGCGAGACCGTGCGCGAGGCACGGGGACAGCTCTCCATCAAGGGAGCCGACCTGCACAACCTCCAGGACGTCAGCGTGGACGTCCCCCTCGGTGTGCTCACCGTCGTCACCGGCGTCGCCGGCTCCGGCAAGAGCTCACTGATCCACGGCTATCTGGCCGGGCGCGAGGGAGTGGTCGTCGCCGACCAGACGCCGATCCGCGGCTCGCGCCGCTCCAACCCGGCGACGTACACCGGGCTGCTCAACCCGATCCGCACCGCCTTCGCCAAGGCCAACGGCGTCAAGGCCGCGCTCTTCAGCGCCAATTCGGAGGGCGCCTGCCCCAAGTGCAACGGGCTCGGGCTGGTGTACACCGACCTGGCGATGATGGCCGGGGTCGCCTCGGTGTGCGAGGAGTGCGAGGGCAGGCGCTTCACGGCGGAGGTGCTCACCTACCGGCTGAACGGCAAGAACATCAGCGAGGTCCTCGGGATGTCCGTCGCGGAGGCGCTGGCCTTCTTCCCCTCCGGCCAGGCGCACACGATCCTCGGGCGGCTCAGCGACGTCGGACTGGGCTACCTCCGGCTCGGCCAGCCGCTCAACACCCTCTCCGGTGGCGAACGCCAGCGGCTCAAGCTGGCCATCCACATGGCGGAGAAGTCCTCCACGTACATCCTCGACGAGCCCACCAGCGGCCTGCACATGGCCGATGTCGACAAGCTGCTCGAGCTCCTGGACCGGCTCGTCGACGAGGGCAACTCGGTCGTCGTGATCGAGCACCACCAGGCCGTGATGGCCCACGCGGACTGGCTGATCGACCTCGGCCCGGGCGGCGGCCACGACGGCGGGCGCGTGGTCTTCACCGGCACGCCCGCCGAACTCGTCGCCTCGGGCGGCACCCTCACGGCGGAGCACCTGCGGCAGTACGTGGGCGGGTGACGGGGGCGGGGCGGCGGCCCCGTGCCGTCGCCCTCGCGCTCGTCCTTGCTCCTGAGCTCTGCCCCGTGCCGTCGCCCTCGCGCCGCGCGGCCTGGGGCGCCCGGCTGGCCCCGGCGTTCCTCAGGTCTCCTCCTCCATGCGGATGGCGGACCTGAGGTCCTCGTGCGCCTTGCCCGTTTCGCCCTGCTGCGCCTCGAGGATCGCGGCGGCGATGGCGTCCAGTTTCCGCTGGAGCGCACGCTCGCTGCGGAGCTCGGAGTTCTTCAGCAGCGCCAGCAGCAGCAGGGTGACGGCCGTCATGCACTCGCCCGCGAAGATCTTCCAGGTCAGGGAGACGTCCGCGAAGTGCACCGCGACCACGCCGGCCACCAGGAGCAGACAGAACCCGAAGAAGACCGGTGAGCTGGTGAGGTGCGAGGCCTTCTCCGCCAGCCGGTCGAACCTGCCCGGTGTGGGCCCGCCGCGGTCGGCGGGATGCTCCATCGTCATCGGCCGCTGCCTCCTTCCGGGCCGCCCAGGACGTCGGCCACCACCCTCAGATCGGCCACCAGCCCGTCGTACACCCTGTCCCGGTCGTCCGCGCGCAGCACGGCCGAGGGGTGGATCGTCGCCACCAGGCCCCGGATGTGCGGGGCGCTCCCGCCGTCCCGGCCGGTGTCCGGCCACGGCAGGAGTGCGCCGCGCTGCTCGGTGACCCGGAATGACGAGCCGAGCAGCGCCTTCCCCGCGGACGCGCCGAGCGCCACCACGACCTCCGGCGACACGAGCCGCAGTTCCTCCAGCAGCCACGGTCTGCACGCCGTGATCTCCCGCAGGTTCGGCGCCTTGTGGATCCGCCGCTTGCGGCCCTCGGGAACGGTGAACTTGAAGTGCTTGACCGCGTTGGTCACGTACGCCTGCGCCGGGTCGAGCCCCGCGTCGGCGAGCGCACGGGTCAGGACCTTCCCGGCAGGGCCGACGAACGGCCGGCCCTGCCGGTCCTCCTGGTCCCCCGGCTGCTCACCGAGCAGGAGGACGGCAGCGCCGGCGTCCCCCTCGCCGAACACCGTCTGCGTCGCGTCCCGGTACAGCGGGCATCCGCGGCACCCGGCGGCGGCCTTCCGCAGCCCGGGCAGCCCCGCACGCCGACCGGGGAGGAACGGGGTGGCGTCGTAGCCGCCCTCGCCCGGACCGTCCGGTCCGTCCGCTGCTCCCGCCTCCGACCGTCCGACCGCTCCACCCGTGGCTCCGGCCATGGACTCACGCATCCCTTCGTCCCCGTGACGTCCCGTACCCGTCGGGACGTTCCACGGACCGCTCGGGCCGCCGGGCCCGTGGCGGGGGTACCGCCGGGCGCCCGCCGGCTCCGTTCACCGTGCGCATGCCCACGCGGCGCCCGCAATCGGGGGCGGTGCGGCCGTTGCCGGCAAGCGCGCCCGTCGCCGCACGTCCGACGGCGGGCCGGATTCCCGCCTTGCCGCAACAGCGCCGGGCATGCCTGACGACGCGGTACGGAGAAACCCGCAGAGGACGGAGCCGGAGCGGGTCGCCTCCGGTGATGCGCCCGGCCCACCAGCCGCGGCAGCGGTCACCAGGGCCCGGACGCGGGAGGCCGCGAGGGCCTCGCGGTGGGTCTCCGCACCGCGAGGCGTCGCGGTGCGGAGCCGACCGCCCTCTGCCGCGTGGGAGCCCGGTGGCCGCCCGGGCGCCAGGGACTGGTCCGTTGGCCCCGCCAGCGAAGCGGTCCACCACCCGTGACCGTACCAATGGCCCATCGGATCAACCTCGCCTTGAGCCAGTGGGGCATGGAATGGTCTTATGTACATGTCGATGGCGCTGCGGACTCCGCGGCGCCTTTTTCATGCCGGAACGTCGAAGGGGCGGGAAGAAGTGCTGAAGAGGGTGTTCGTGGCTCCGGACCCGGGGCTGCTGCGGCTGCGCAGCGCCACGCGGGCCGTCCTCGGCATCGGGCTGGCCCTGGCCGTGTGCGCGCTCACGGGGCACACGCTCACCGCGGTCATCACCGGCGGGCTCGCCGCGCTCCTGGCCCTCTTCACGGTCACCGACCCGCGGATCCGCGACCAGGCCCTCACCACGGCCCTGCTGCCGGTGGTGGGCTTTCCGGTCCTCGCTCTCGCAGCCGGCCTGCACGACGCGCCCGGTGCGCGTGACGTGGCCTTCGTGGCCGTCGCCGGCGCCGCGGTGTACGCGCGGCGCTGGGGCCCTCGCGGGCATGCCCTCGGGGTCTTCGCGTTCATGACCTTCTTCGTGACCCAGTTCCTGCGCACGGTGCCCGGTCAGCTCCCGGAGCTCTACTCCTCCGTGCTCCTGGCCGTCCTCGCCGCCTCCGCCGTCCGGTTCGGTGCCTGGTGCTTCGAGCGGCGCCTGCCGCAGCCCGCGACGCCCGCGCTGCCGACGGGAACGGGGCTGGCCCGGACGACCACCCGGCAGGCCGTCCAGGTGACCGTCGCCGGGGCGTTCGCCCTCGCCGCCGGACAACTGCTCTCGGACGAGCGCTGGTACTGGGCCGTGGGTGCGGCCTGGTGGATCTTCGTCAACACCAGCGCGCGCGGCGAGACCCTCGTCAGGGGCTTCCGCAGGGTTCTCGGCACCGTCCTCGGTATCGCCGCGGGCCTCGTCGTCGCCGTGCCGGTCCAGGGTGCGCTGCTGCCGACGACCGTGCTGGCCCTGGCCTGCGTCTTCGGGATCTTCTACAGCGCCCCGGTCTCGTACAGCTGGATGATGTTCGCGGTGACCGTACTGGTCTCGCTGCTGTACGGGCTGCTCGGGGCCCTGGAGCCGGCCCTGCTCGCGCTGCGCCTCGCGGAAACGGCGGTCGGCGCCCTCGGCGCGGCCCTGGCGGTGGCGTTCGTGCTGCCCGTCACGACCCACGCGGCGACCAACGCCTGGATCCGGCTGACCGTGCGCTGCGTGCACGAGTGCACGACCGTCGCGATGCGCAGGCTCGCGGGGGACGGCACCGCCGACCCGGCGCCGCACGCCGCCGAGCTGGAGCAGCTTCTCGCCCGGGTGCGGATGTCCCTGGCGCCCCTGGTCCACCCGTTCAGCCCGCTGCGGGCCCGGAAGGCGCGGGCCCGGCAGGTCCTCGTCCTGCTGGACGACTGCGCCCGTGAGGTGCGGGGGCTGGCCGCCGTCGCGGCGGACCCGTACGCCTCTCACGACGCGCGACTGGCCGCGGCCTGCTGGCGGGTCGAGGCCGCGGTGCACGCGCTGGAGTCGGACTCCGCGCCCGGCCACGCGCCCGACCCCGCGGGTGCCGACGCCACCCCGCACCACGACCCGGGCGTCGAAGCCGCGCTCACCCATCTCCACGGTCTGGAGCGGGCCCTCGCCGGACTCGCGACGCCGCTGCGCACCTCCCCGCGCGCGCCGCTGATCACGGTCTGAACGCCCCGCGACCGGCTGAACGGTCGGCGGCCCCTCGCGCTGCCACGTGACCGGTCACGTTCCGTGGGCCTCCGGGGGCCGGGGTGACGGGACGCCGGGGTGGCGGGGCGGCCGGTCAGGGGCGGGACCGAGGCCCGCATGGCCGGTCCGCGGCGTACCGAGGGGGCCGTGTCCCCCGCCCATGTCCCGTTCGTCCGATGGGTCCCGTCGGCCCCGTCGCTTTCGGGCGCCCGCGCGACCGGTCCGTGGCGCACTGTGCGGCCGGCCCCCGGTGAGTCATCGCTCTCCTCGGGCCCCGGACGGCGGTGCGGCCTCGGGGCCACACGGCGTGCCGCGCGGTCCCGTATGACTCGTTCGCTCCGAATGTCGCGGTCTCACGCGACCACCACGTCGTGCCGCGCGAAGCCGCACGACCGGTTCAGGCCGAATGTCGTGGACCCGCGCGGCGGTTCATGCCGCCGGCCGCGGTCCCGCATGGCCGGTTCACGGCACTCCGCGCGCCCCCACATGCCCCGTCGGTCCCCTGCCGTCCGGGGCTCGCCCGCGTCACCGCTCGCCGCTCCCGTGCCGTCCCGCGTGCTCCGCGGCCCGCTGACCGGCGTCGCCCCGCACCGGGTCCGCGGCGGCACGGCGACGGCCCGTCGCGTACCGGGGTGCGGCAGGGGCGCAGGCGCGTGGTCGCGGACCCCCGTGCGCCGGGCGGCGGCTCCCAACTGGGCACGTGCATCTGGCATTTACAGGGTGGATCAGGCCATGTTCGGGGTAGATCGGGCGGCATCCACATCGCCTTCACACACCGGGGTGCGCACCATGCGGAAGTTCCTTCGTAGAGCCGCCGTCCGCAAGTTCCGCCCGTCGGATCCCCAGCCGGCCGGAGCGCAACCCGTCCGGGCGGAAGCCGTTCCACCGCCCGGGCAGTGCCCGGTCGGCCATCCCGGGCCCGCCGGAACGGCCCCGGTGCGGCCCGCACCGGAAGCCGACCTCGTGCGCCTGCGGCAGGAGGCCGAGGAGTTCCTGCGGCTCTACCACCAGGAGGAGCGGGGGGCCGGCGACCCGACGGCCCGGATAGCCGCCGTACGTGCCGAGATCGACGCTACCGGCACATACCGACACACCGCAGACGAACTTGCCCACGGGGCACGGGTCGCCTGGCGCAACAGCAACCGCTGCATCGGCCGCCTCTACTGGCGCTCCCTCCGTGTCCGGGACCGCCGCGACGTGTGCGACGCGGACACCATCGCCGAGGAGGCCGCCGCGCATCTGCGCGAGGCGACCAACGGCGGCCGGATCCGTCCCGTGATCACGGTCTTCGCGCCGGACGCGCCGGGCCGCCCCGGCCCACGCATCTGGAACGAACAGCTGGTGCGGTACGCGGGCTACGCCGACGGTGCCGGCCGGGTGACCGGCGATCCGCGCAACACCGGACTCACCGCGTACGCGACGGGCCTGGGCTGGCCGGGCGGCCCCGGTACGCAGTTCGACGTACTGCCGCTGGTGGTCCAGGGCAGCGACGACAAGCCCCGCTGGTTCGAGCTGCCGGCCGACGCGGTGCACGAAGTACCCCTGCGCCACCCCGAGGACGACTGGTTCGCCGCCCTCGGACTCCGCTGGCACGCGGTACCCGCCATCTCCAACATGTGCCTGGAGATCGGCGGCATCTGCTACCCGGCGGCCCCGTTCAACGGCTGGTACATGGGCACCGAGATCGGCGCCCGCAACCTCGCCGACGACGACCGCTACGACCTGCTGCCGGTCGTGGCCGCGCGTCTGGGACTCGACACCTCCACCGACCGCACCCTGTGGAAGGACCGTGCGCTCGTCGAACTCAACCGCGCCGTGCTGCACTCCTTCGACAGCGCCGGTGTGACCATCACCGACCACCACACGGAGTCGCGCCGCTTCCTCACCCACCTGGAGCAGGAGGCCGGCCGGGGGCGCCCGGTGGGCGCCGACTGGTCCTGGATCGTGCCGCCGATCTCCGGCGCCGCGACCGCGGTCTTCCACCGCACGTACGACACGGTGCAGTCACGCCCCCTGTTCGCGCACCACCCGGAGGCGCTCGCCCGGTCCCGGGGCGAGGAGCCGGCTCCCGAGACGGCACACGAGCCCGGCCTGGTCTAGACCGCCTGCTACCGTCGGCCGGGCAGACCATCGGCCGGCCGGCGGGGAGCCCCGGACGGCGCAGCACCAGGGGAGGCCCCAGTGGAGCACAGGAGAGCGGTACGGGCGTTCATCGGGTCGTTCACCTCGGCGGGCGGCCGGGGGATCGTCACGGCCGCCCTCGACCCGGCGACGGGAGCACTCACGGAGACGTCGGCGACGGACGCCGTCGCCGACCCGTCGTACCTCGCGACCGGTACGACGGAGAGCGGACCCGTGCTCTACGCCGTCTCCGAGACCGAGGAAGGGGCGGTCGCCGCCTTCGACATCGGCGGGGACGGGCCGCCCCGTCCGCTCGGGGAGCCCGTCCCGGTGCTCGGGTCCGGACCGACCCATCTGTCCCTGGCCCCGGGCCTGGTGCTCACCGCCAACTACGGTTCCGGCAGCGTCAGCGCCCTGTCCGTCGGCCCCGGCGGACGGCCCGGCCCCGCCCTCGGTGTCCTGCGCCACGAGGGCCGGGGGCCGCACCCGGAGCGGCAGGGCGAACCGCACGCCCACCAGGTGCTTCCCGACCCCTCCGGACAGTGGGTCCTCACCGTGGACCTGGGCACGGACTCGGTCCGGGTCTGCGCGCTGGACCCGGCGGGCGGCGCGGCCCCGGCCCTCCGCTCCGAGACCGCGCTGCCGCCGGGAACCGGTCCGCGGCATCTCGCCTTCCACCCCGGCGGGGAACATGTGTACGTGCTGGGCGAGCTGCGTCCCACGCTCACGGTGTGCCGCTGGGACGCCGGCCGGGGAGTCCTGGAACCGCTCGGTGAGGCATCCGTGCTCCCCGACGGGCACGAACTGCCCAGTTACGCCTCCGCCCTGGCCGTGTCCCGCGACGGTCGGTTCCTGTGGGCGGCCAACCGGGGCCATGACTCCATCGCCGTGTTCCGGCTCGACGCCGGCGGGGAGAAGGCAGAGCACGTCACGACCGTGCCGTGCGGCGGCCACTGGCCGCGTGATCTGGCGCTCGGCCCCACCGGTACCCGGCTGTACGCGGCCAACGAGCGCTCCGGGGACGTCACCTGGTTCGACATCGACGCCGGGACCGGCGTGCCGCACCGGGCGGGTTCGCTCGCCGTGCCCGCGGCGACCTGCGTGGTCTTCGCCTGAGACGCCGCTGCCGTCCGCGGGAGGTCGGGGATGCCTCTGTACGTACGAGGCCCGGTACGTCCGAGGCCGCGGCACCGCGCAGGCGTCTGCCCCGAGGTCATGAGGCCAACTCCGCTGTGACGCCCCGGCGTCGCGCAGGCGCGTACCCCGCGGGTCATGAGGCCCCGCCGGTCATGGGGCCCGGGGCCACGAGGCCTGTGACGCCCGGCGTCGCAGGCGCGTATCGCGCGGTCATGAGGCCCCGCCGGTCATGGGGTCCTGCGGCCATGAGGCCGCTCGGCCGCGATGCCCCGGTGCCACGCAGGCGGGTGCCCCGCGGTCGTGAGGCGCCTCTGCCGCGATGCCGTGCCCTCACGACGTCGGTGAGGGACCGCGCCCGGTGCAGGCGCCCTGCGTACCGGGGTCCCTGCCCGGCCAGTGGGTGGCCACACGCAGACTCCGGGCGCACGAAGGGCCCGCGCCGTGCGGCGTGGGCCCTTCCGTCCGTGCGGGGCGGCGACCGGTCAGCGGGACTGGGCGCCCTGCGGCTGGGGCGTGATGCCCAGCGCGGTCGTGTACTGCGACAGCACCAGCTTGCCGATCGCGGGGTACGCGCCCAGCGGCTCCGCGGCGGAGCAGCCCGCCTCCGCGGCGGCGGCCTCGAGCAGACCCTGGGGCACCTCCGGGCCGACCAGGTACGGGGCCAGCGCGAGCTGCGCGGAACCGGAGACGCGCAGTTCCTCGGCCGTCGCCGCGATCGCGCCCTCCTGGTCCAGGGCGGCCGCCATGACCGGCACGGCGAGCCGGGCGGCCAGCAGCATTCCGGTGATGCCGGCGGCCTGGACGGCCTCGTCACCGCCGACCGTGGCCAGGACGATGCCGTCGGCCGCGGTGGCAACGGTGAACAGCCGGGCCCGGTCGGCGCGGGCCAGACCCGCCTCGGACAGCCTCACGTGCAGGGCCTCGGCGAGGAGCGGGTGCGGGCCGAGGACGTCCGTCAGCTCCGCGGTCGACCGGCTGTCCATGACGGCCTGGCGGATCCGGCGGATCAGGGCGCTGTCCGGGCCGGCGAGCAGCGGTACGACGACGGAGGCCGGGCCCTCCGGCTCGGCGACCTCGCGGCCGGCCGCCTTCGCCAGTTCGTAACGCTCGGTGCGCAGTGCGGCGGACCGGGTCAGCACGCTCCCCAGCGTGGGGTACTCGGCGTCGTCGCCGTCGACGTAACCGATCGCGGCCTCGAGGCCGGGCAGCTCGGAACGGGCGATGCTGACGACTTCCTCGGCGAGGCTGCGTATCGCGGACGAGGGGGTGCCGGGCACGGCGAGGACGAGGGTCGGCGCGCCCTCGGGTGCCACCACGGGCTCGGGGCGGCGGTGCCGCCCGGGCTGGCGGGGTCGCGGCATTCGTACTGGCAGGCCGGATGCGGGCCCAGTGGGGGAGCTCATGGCGCCGCATGCTACTGGTTTCGCCGTCGTGCCTGCTCAGGGAGGGGTCGGTCGAGCGCCGTCTGTCCGTGTTTACCCGATGAGTTCGTTAATGGCTGCCTGTCCCGGTCTGATCGGTAAGGGTGGTTGTGAGGGAGAGCAGCCGTGGATCCTGCGGCAGCTTCAGCGTGCCGCCGGCGAGCGCGGCCGCGACGGTCAGCGAACCGGCGAGCGGGTCGCCCGCCGCGGACACCGTCCGGGCGGAGGGGAGTTGACGGGCCAGGGCGTCCCGCAGGGGCACGAGGAGCGGATCGCCGATCCTGAACAGCCCACCGGTGAGCGCGACGTGGCAGTCACCGGCAGAAGGGGGCGGACAGACGGCGGCGGCCGCCGCAGCGATGTGCTCCGCCGCGTCGGAGAGGATGCGCGCGGCGACCGGGTCGTCGGCGGCGCAGCGGGCGACCTCGGGGGCGAACGACGCCAGCACGGCCGGCCGGTCGGTACGCGGGTACAGGAGCCCCGGCAGCCCCGCCGCCGGGCCGAACACGGCCTCCAGCCGTTCCAGCAGGGCAGGGGAACCGCCCGCCCGCCCGTCGTGGGCCCGCAGCGCCGCCTCCAGCCCGGCCCGCCCGATCCAGGCGCCCGAGCCGCAGTCACCGAGCAGATGGCCCCAGCCGTCGGCACGGCGCCAGCTCGTGAGATCCGTACCGGTCGCGATCATGCCAGTGCCGGCGGCGACCACGGCTCCGGGACGCTGGCCGAGCGCGCCCGCGTACGCGGTGACGGCGTCGGCGGCGAGTGCGACCTCCCGTACGCCCAGCTCGCGCCCCAGCGCACCGGGCAGTACGGCCCGCAGCTCGTCCCCGAGGGTCGCCATCCCCGCGGCCCCGATCGCGACGGCGACGGGCGCCTCCGCCCCGGCCCGGCGCAGGAGTTCCCGTGCCATCGGCAGCAACTGCTCCAGCAGATGGGCCGCTTCGATCCCGGCGGCGCCGGTACGGACCGGCTCCCGGGACACGGCGGTCAGCGCGGCCGATGTGTCGGCGGCCGGGGCGAGGGCGACGCGCAGGCCCGAGCCCCCGGAGTCGGCCCCCAGGACCCAGCCGCCCGCGCCGCCACCGGTCATGGCAGTCGCCAGTCCACCGGCTGCGCACCCTGGCGGACGAGCAGGTCGTTCACCCTGCTGAACGGCCGTGAGCCGAAGAAGCCCCGGTCGGCGGACATGGGGGAGGGGTGGGACGACTCGATCGCCGGAAGGTCGCCGAGCAGTGGCCGCAGATTGCGGGCGTCGCGCCCCCACAGCACGGACACGAGCGGTTTGCCGCGGGCGGCGAGGGCGCGGATGGCCTGCTCGGTCACCTCTTCCCAGCCCTTGCCCCGGTGGGCCCCGGGCTTGCGTGGCGCGGTGGTCAGTGCCCTGTTGAGCAGCAGCACGCCCTGCCGGGTCCACGGCGTCAGATCGCCGTTCGACGGCCGGGGCAGACCGAGGTCCGTGTGCATCTCCCGGAAGATGTTCTCCAGACTCCCCGGCACCGGCCGCACTTCGGGTGCCACGGAGAAACTCAGCCCCACGGCGTGACCGGGTGTCGGATAGGGGTCCTGGCCGACGATCAGGACGCGCACCTCGTCGAACGGCTGCTGGAAGGCGCGCAGCACATGCGCGCCCGCCGGCAGGTACGTCCGCCCCGCGGCGATCTCCGCTCGGAGGAAGTCGCCCATCGCGGCGATGCGTTCGGCCACGGGGTCCAGGGCGTCCGCCCACCCCGCATCGACGATTTCTTTCAACGGTCGTGCTGCCACGAAGCGCACTCTACTGGCCGTGCCGGAGGCCTCCTCAACCGACCGTGGCGGCCCGGACACAGAGCACATCCGGCAGATGGGAGGCGAGTTGCCGCCAGCTGTCCCCGTCGTCCGCGCTCGCGTACAGCTCGCCGTTCCGGTTGCCGAAGTAGATCCCGGCCGGGTCGGACCCGTCGGTGCACATCGCGTCGCGCAGCACCGTGCCGTAGTGGTCGCCCTCGGGCAGCCCGCGCGACAGCGGCTCCCACGTCCCGCCCGCGTCCGTCGTCCGGTAGACCCTGCAGCGGTGCTCCGCCGGGACCCGGTCGGCGTCGGCGTTGATCGGGAAGACGTAGGCGACGCCGGGGCGGTGCGGATGGGCGACGACCGCGAAGCCGAAGTCCGACGGCAGGCCCGCACCGATGTCCGTCCACTTGGCGCCCGCGTCGTCGCTCCGGTACACCCCCCAGTGGTTCTGGAGGTAGAGCCGGTCGGGATCCCCGGCGTCCTGGGCGATCTTGTGGACGCACTGGCCGAACTCCGGGTTCGGGTCGGGCAGGAAGACCGCCGACACCCCTTCGTTGGACGGCTTCCAGGCGGCGCCCCCGTCCTGGCTGCGGAAGACCCCCGCCGTGGAGACGGCCACGGTCACCCGGTCGGGGTCCCGGTCGTCGGTGACGACGGTGTGCACGGCCTCGCCGCCGCCGCCAGGCACCCACTTCGAGCGGGTGGGGTGCTCCCAGAGCGGCCGGACGAGCTCGAACGTCTCCCCGGCGTCCTCCGAGCGGAACAGGGCGGCCGGCTCCGTGCCCGCGTACACGACGTCGGGGGCCGAGGGGCCGGCGGGGTGGAGCTGCCACACCCGCTCCAGGGAGGCCCCGGTGTCCTTGGGGAACTTCACCGCGGGCTTGGCCGGTTCCGTCCAGGTCGCGCCCAGGTCGTCCGAGTGGAACACCGAAGGGCCCCAGTGCGCGCTGTCCCCGCCGACCAGCAGTCGTGGCACGGCGCCGCGGCGGGTGTCGATCCCGATCGAGTACACGGCCTGGGCGTTGAAGTGGGGGCCGTCGAACTCCCACCGGCCGGCTCTCCCGTGCCCCAGGAAGAGCCCCTTGCGTGTGCCTACTGCCAGCAGAACGTCGGTCATCGCCGACACCTCCAGGACGCCGTTGTCGCGGACAGGGGCCAGTCTGCACCCACCCACTGACAGTGGCCCTCGGAGCGCGCCTTCCCGCAGGTCGGTCCGGCCGCGCCCGGTTCCGGAGCGCTCCGGCCGCGACCGGCGCGCCCCGTGTCCCGGGCCCCGGCGTGCTCCGTGCCCGGCGGTCACGACCCGGGCACGGGCTCAGACCGAGCGGTGGTACTGCTCGGGGACACGGACGGTCCCGCCGAGTTCGTGTGCGGCCCGGCGGGCCCACGAGGGGCTGCGCAGCAGTTCGCGGCCGAGGAGTACGGCGTCGGCCTCGCCGTTGGCGAGGACCTTCTCGGCCTGCTCCGGGTCGGTGATCAGCCCGACGGCCGCCACCGGCAGTCCCGTCTCGTTCCTGACCCGGGCGGCGAAGGGCACCTGGTAGCCCGGACCGACCGGGATGCGCACGCGCGCGGCGTTGCCGCCGGAGGAGACGTCGAGCAGGTCCACGCCGTGCTCCTTCAGCAGGGACGCGAGGCGGACGGTCTCGTCGGCGGTCCAGCCGTTCTCCTCGAGCCAGTCGGTCGCGGAGATCCGGAAGAACAGCGGCAGGTCCTGCGGCCACACAGCACGCACGGCGTCGACGACCTCGAGCGCGAACCGGGTGCGGTTCTCGAACGACCCGCCGTACTCGTCGGTGCGGTGGTTGCTGTGCGGGGAGAGGAACTCGCCGATCAGATAGCCGTGCGCGCCGTGCACCTCGACGACCTCGAAGCCGGCGTCCAGCGCCCGGCGAGCGGCATCCGCGAATCGGGCCGGGAGCGCCGCGATCTGGTCGGTGGTCAGCTCGTCGGGCACCGGGTGGCCGTCGTCGAACGGGACGGGGCTCGGGGCGACCGGCTGCCAGCCGTCGGCGTCGGGGCCGACCGGCCCGCCGTCCTTCCAGGGGCGGCCCGTGGAGGCCTTGCGCCCGGCGTGGGCGATCTGGATGCCGGGCACGGCGCCCTGCTCCTTGAGGAAGCGGGTGATCCTGCGGAAGGCGTCGGTCTGGGTGTCGTTCCAGATGCCGAGGTCGTACGGGCTGATCCGGCCCTCGGGGGCGACCGCGGTCGCCTCGACCAGGATCAGACCGGTGCCGCCGGCGGCCCGGGCGGCGTAGTGGGCGAAGTGCCAGTCGGTCGGGACGCCCGCGTCCGGTCCCGTGGCCTCGGCGCTGTACTGGCACATCGGTGCCATCCACACGCGGTTCGGGATCGTCACGGACCGCAGGGTGTACGGCTCGAACAGTGCGCTCACGGCGGACTCCATTTCACGGCGGGGCGAAGGTGGCGCTCGTACGATAGTCATCGTAGTACGGTGGTTGTCAAACTACGATGTCTCTCGTACAAGGTGTGTCCGTGCCCGCGTGGTCCCGCCGGGTGTGTCGGTCCTCGGGGCCCGCGCAGCCGCCGAGCGGGTCGAGCTCCAGGTCGGCGCCGTCGAGCTTGGCGGTCAGCGCCGTCAGGCGCTCCTGCAGATCGCCGATCTCCTGCAGGGAGAGTCCCGTGGCCGCGGCGATCCTCCGGGGTACGAGCGCGGCCCGCTCCCGCAGGGCCGTGCCGGTCGCCGTCGGGTGCACGGTGACCGAGCGCTCGTCCTCGGTGCTGCGCCGGCGCCCCACGAAGCCGAGCGCCTCCAGGCGTTTGAGCAGGGGCGAGAGGGTGCCGGAGTCCAGCCGGAGGCGGGCGCCGATCGTCTTCACCGAGAGCTCGCCGTGCTCCCAGAGCACCAGCATCACCAGGTACTGGGGGTAGGTCAGCCCGAGGTCCTTGAGGATCGCCCGGTAGACGCCGTTGAAGGCCCGCGATGCCGCGTGCAGCGAGAAGCAGATCTGGTGGTCCAGGCGGAGGATCTCCGCGTCCGGTGCGGCGTCCGGTGTCGTCTTCATGGAGCCAGCGTACCTGTCTCGCGAGCCACTGAGTTGTGCACAATTTAATTGTGTGCTCTAGTACTACCTGTCCGGCCCGCCCGACGGGTCCGGCCCCAACGACCGAGGGATGGTTTTCCATGAACGCGCTGTACACCGCTGTCGCCACCGCGAACGGCCGCGACGGGCGTGCCGTCAGCTCCGACGGCCGGCTGGACCTGCCGCTCGCCGCGCCCACCGCCCTGGGCGGCAGCGGCGAGGGCACCAACCCGGAGCAGCTCTTCGCGGCGGGGTACGCGGCGTGCTTCGCCAGCGCGCTCGGCCTCGTCGGCCGCCAGGCGAAGGTCGACACCGGCGAGATCTCGGTGACCGCCGAGGTGGGCATCGGCAAGGACGAGGACGGCGGCTTCGGCCTGGCCGTGGTCCTGCGCGTCGAGCTGCCCGCGGCGCTGGAGGGCGAGACCGGCGAGCTGCTGGTCAAGCAGGCGCACCAGGTCTGCCCGTACTCCAGGGCGACCCGTGGCAACATCCCCGTCGAGCTGGTCGTCGAGTAGTCCGACGGGACCCGCGCGGGGGATCCGCGGGGGGTGCCCCTCGCCGGGGCGCTCCCGCCGGGTCCCCCGCGGGTCGTGGTGCGGCCCGTGCGGCACGCGTCGAACTACGACGACTTTCGTACCATGGAGACCCCGAACCGAAGTGGAGCCTCCGTGACCACCGCCGCCAGCCCCCGTGAGCTCGCCCACCCCACGCGCGACGAGATCCGGCTCGAGGGCGTGCTCCACGCGCTCTCCGACCCGGTGCGGCTGCGCGTGGTGCGCGAGCTGGCGACCGCGGAGGCGGAGCTGTCCTGTTCGTACTTCGATCTGCCCGTGACCAAGTCCACGTCGACCCATCACTTCCGCGTGCTGCGGGAGAACGGCGTGATCCGGCAGGTCTACCGGGGCACGGCGAAGATGAACGGGGTGCGCCGCGACGATCTGGACGCGCTGTTCCCGGGCCTCCTCGACAGCGTCCTGACCGCCGCCGCCGGTGAGGCGGCCCGCCTCGGCACCGGCTGACCGCGCCCTCGTGTCGCCCTGGTTCCTTGGCACGTGTGCCCTGCCGGGAACGCGGTTCCGACGCCCTCGGGGACTCGCCCCCCGGCCGGCCGTGGACCTTTCGGCGCCCCCGCCCGTCCGTCACGCGTGCCTGCCGCGCAGGGAGCCCGGCCCCCTTGGTGCTCGTGTCCCGCCGAGCGCGGTGCCTTCGACGCCGGCACGCCCTCGCCTGGCCCGGAGGGCCGCGATCCCCTCCGTGCGCTACGCCGCCGGGAGCTGCGGAGCCATGCCGACGCCGGCCGCGCCCAGCAGCCCCGCCCAGTCGGCGATCTTCACCGAGCGCCGCCCGAGCGACCGGCCCAGCGCTCCCTCTGCCTCCTCGATCGCCAGCCAGCCCGGCCACTCCACGGGACACAGCCCCGACTCCCGCAGCACGTCCAGCGGTTCGTCCGGGAGCGGGCGCGCGGACAGTGCGGGCGCGTCCGCGAGGAGCGACGTCACCGTCTCCTTGGCGCAGGGCCTGTTCGTCCCGATCACCCCGGTGGGGCCTCGCTTGATCCAGCCCGCCACGTACTCGCCCGGCGACGGCGAGCCGTCCCGCAGCACCCGGCCGGCCAGGTGCGGCACCGTGCCCCGCGCGGCGTCGAACGGCAGCCCCTCCAGGGGCACTCCGCGATAGCCGACCGCCCGCAGCACCAGCTGCGCCTCGATCTCCTCGTACGTCCCCGTACCGCGCACTCCGCCCGAGTCGTCCGGCACGGTCCGCTCGAAGCGCACCGCGGCGACCCGGCCGTCCTGGGCGAGCAGCTCCACCGGGCGCAGGAAGAAGCGCAGCCGGATGCTCCGCGCCCGGGCGCGTGCGGCGTCCTCGCCGGCCTCCGCCCAGCCGCGCACCACCTCGACGTTGCGCCGGCCGACCGCAGGCAGTCCCGACGCGTCGGCGTACCCGGGGTCCAGGGCGAGGTCGGCCGGCTCGACGCCGACGGAGGCGTCCGGCAGCGAGCCCAGCTCGCGCAGCTCCTTCGTGGTGAACTTCGCCTGGGAAGGGCCGCGTCTGCCCACCATGTGGACCTCCCGCACCCGGCTCCCTGCCAGGGCGCCGAGCGCGTCGTGCGGCACGTCGGTCGGCCGCAGCTCCGCCGCGCCGCGCGCGAGGATCCGGGTGACGTCGACGGCGACGTTGCCGACCCCGATGACGACGGCCGACCGGGCGCCGAGGGTGAAGCCGCTGCCCGCGGCGTCCGGGTGGGCGCTGTACCAGGACACGAAGTCGGTGGCCGAGAAGCTTCCGGGCAGATCCTCGCCGGGCACCCCCAGCCTCCGGTCCTTCGCGGCCCCGACGCAGTAGACGACCGCGTGGTAGAGCCGCAGCAGGCGCGCCGGCGTCAGTCCGTGCGCGCCCACCTCGACGTTGCCGACGAAACCGATCCGCTCGTCCTCCAGGACCGCCCGCAGGGTGTTCTGCAGGGACTTGATCTTCTCGTGGTCGGGCGCGACTCCGTACCTCACCAGCCCGTACGGACAGGGGAGACGGTCCAGGACGTCCACGCGGACGTCCGGCACGAGGGACTGCTGGACGAGGGCCTGAGCGGTGTACACCCCGCTCGGCCCGGATCCGACGACGGCGACTCGAAGCACGGCTGCGCTCCTTCCCGCAGGGTGCTTCCAGCATTGCACCGGGGAGGCCGCCCGGTAAGCCTCACATCGTGCGCATACGGTTGATCTCCGACGTCTGCTGCGCGATCACGTCGTTCGCCATCTCCTCCACCTGGACGTTGTTCCCCTCGGACAGCACGGTGGCCCCCATCGTCAGCGCGCCCTGGTGGTGAGTGATCATCAGCTTGAGGAACAGCTCGTCGAAGGCCTTGCCCTTGGCGGCGCGCAGCTGCGCCAGCTGATCCTCGGTCGCCATGCCCGGCATTGCCCCGTGGTCATGGGCCCCGTGACCGTCCGTCGCCTTGGAGTGCTGCTTCAGCCAGCCCTGCATCGCCCCGATCTCCGGCTGCTGCGCGGCCTTGATGCGGTCCGCGAGGCGCTTCACCGGGGTGCCACCGGCCCGGTCGGGTACGAGGGCCGTCATCTCCAGCGCCTGGGTGTGATGGACGATCATCATCCGGACGTACGACACGTCGGCGGCGTTGGGGCTGTCGTCCGGCAGCTCCTTCGCGGCCTCCTCGGGCGAGAGCGTACGGGCGGGCTCGCCGGGCTTCCCCGGGGCCACGACCGCCGTGCCGCGGTCCCCCTCGGCCCTCGGGGTGCCGGACCCGGACCCCGACTCGCAGGCGCCCAGGGCGAGTACGGCCACGACGACGGCCGCCACGACTTTCATTACGTCTCTGTTGCCATCTGTTGATATGGGCATGCTGAGGACGATACTGCCGGGGTCAGTGCATGGTTCAACTACGGAATGGAACTAGGGGAGGAAAAACGGTGACCCCGTTGCACACCACCCGCGTGCGGCGCAGACGTCTGGGCGTGGCGGCAGCCGCGGCAGGGCTGCTGGCCACTCTGCTGGCGGCCGGACCCGCGGCCGCCACACCGGACCCCGGAGACGTCCCGGCCGAGAGGAAGGTCTCGTCCGAACAGGCGGCAGCCGCCAAGGCCCTGACGACCAGTGGCGAGATACCCGCCGTGGACGAGGTCGTCCACAGCGACAACATCCAACATCTCGCCAACATCCCGAAGGACGCCCTGCCGGGCACCAACTCGGACCTCGCCTTCCAGGGCACGTACGCGTTCGCCGGCAACTACGACGGCTTCCGCATCTTCGACATCAGCAACCCGCGCGCCCCCAGGACCGTCTCCCAGGTCCTGTGCCCCGGCTCCCAGAACGACATCTCGGTCTCCGGGGACCTGCTCTTCCTCTCCACCGACTCCTCGCGCAGCGACAACTCCTGTGCCAGCACCAGCCAGCCGGCCACGGAGAAGTCCTCGTGGGAGGGAGTCAAGGTCTTCGACATCAGCGACAAGCGCAACCCGAAGTACGTCGCGGCCGTCGAGACGGCGTGCGGCTCGCACACCCACACCCTCGTGCCCGAGCGGCGCAACGTGTACGTGTACGTGTCGTCGTACTCGCCGAACGCGACGTTCCCGGACTGCCAGCCGCCGCACGACGGGATCTCCGTCATCAAGGTGCCGCGGAACGCCCCGGAGAAGTCCGCGGTCGTCGGCTTCCCGGTGCTGTTCCCGGGCGAGGGCCCGGACGGCGGCGGCAACCCCGGCTCACCCACCAACCCGGGCGTCTCCAAGACGACCGGCTGCCACGACATCACCGTACTGCCGTCGAAGGACCTCGCGGCCGGTGCGTGCATGGGTGACGGCATCCTGTTCGACATCCGGGACCCCGAGCGCCCGAAGGTCATCGACCGGGTCCAGGACAACGTCAACTTCGCCTTCTGGCACTCGGCGACGTTCAACCAGGGCGCCGACAAGGTGGTCTTCACCGACGAGCTCGGCGGTGGCGTGGGCGCGACCTGCAACGCGGAGATCGGCCCGAAGCGCGGGGCCGACGGCATCTACGACATCGTCGGCAAGGGCGACCAGCGCAAGCTCGTCTTCCGCAGCTACTTCAAGATCGACCGCCACCAGGCCGCCACCGAGAACTGCGTGGCGCACAACGGCTCGCTGATCCCGGTCAAGGGCCGCGACATCATGGTCCAGGCCTGGTACCAGGGCGGCGTGTCGGTGTGGGAGTTCACGGACTCCGCCAAGCCGAGGGAGATCGCCTACTTCGAGCGCGGCCCGCTGACCACCGACACCATCACCACGGGCGGCTCGTGGTCGGCGTACTACTACAACGGCTACATCTACTCGAACGACATCGCCAAGGGCTTCGACGTGCTGAAGCTCGAGGACCGTCGTACCGACGCGGCCAAGCGCGTCCGGATGCACGAGCTCAACGTGCAGACCCAGCCGGACTACTTCGACCGCCACCACCACTGATCCGTGCCGCCGCGGTGCCGCCCTCTCGGGCGGCACCGCTCCTTCCGGGGCGGTCGTCCCGTCCTCCGGGCCGGCCGCTACCGGGCCGCCCCGGTGGCGGACCGGTCCGGACCCTCGTGTGACGTCCCGCCGGGCGGTTCCCCGCCCGGCGGGAAACCGAGCTCCCAGTCCAGCCCGTACCGCTGGAACAGCTCCGCCCGCAGCCGAGCGCGCGGCATCGGCGCGCCGGGCAGCGCCACCGCGAAGACCGCGCCCATCAGCAGTGCGCGCAGCAGGGGGTAGTCGGTGTCGACGTTCGGCGACCCGTACCGCTCCACCGTGTCGCGCAGCAGGAAGGCGAGGCGCTGCTGCTCGGGACACTGGACGAAGCCCTCCGCCTGCAGGATGCCCGCCATGTGCGCGCGCATCAGCACCGGCCGGTCCACGGCGAGACCCAGGATCGCGTCGACCGCCCGGGCCAGCCGCTCCCGCCCGTCGGCCGTGCGGGGCTCGCGCTCCAGCGCCTCCTCCAGCGTGAGGTGCATCAGCCGGTGCACGGCGGACTGGAACAGCTGGCGCTTGCCGGGGAAGTAGTAGGAGACCAGTCCGCGGGCCGAGCCGGCCCGGTCGGCGATGTCCCCCAGCGTCGTCGCCTCGTAGCCGCGCTCCCCGACGAGCTCCACGGTCGCCTGGAGCAGACGCTCCCGGGAACGCCGACGGAGCTCTTCATTGACCGATGCGCTCCGCGGGGACATGCTTAACTCCTGCGTTGACTGGCTCGGAGCCAATATACTCAGCGCGACCCGTTGCGAGGCGCTCGTGTGCCTGGTCAGCGGGGGTGACCGGACGGACCGGGCGACGCGGGGGATCGCCCGGTCCGATCCGCTCCGTCATGGGTCCGTGTGGATCACCAGGGCCGAGAATTCCGACCTCTGTCCCTATTGTCCGTTTTCGCGGGCCGGATTCCTACGGCCGAGCCTCGGTACTTCGCCCACGCCGTTCCGATTCACGCGCCGACGAGTCCGAGTACCGGACGCAGACCACCGGGCCGCTCCTCGACCGGCAGATGGTCCACGAAGTGCACCGCGCAGCCCAGCAGTGCCGCCCCGCCGTCCGCACGCCTGTCGTCGCCGACCATCAGCACGTCCCGGGGGTCCTCGCCCAGTGCCTCGCAGCCCGCCCGGAACAGCCGGGCGTCGGGCTTCTGCACCCCGTGGCGGTAGGACAGCACGTACGCGTCCACATAGCCGTCCAGCCCGTGGGCCTGGAACACGGGCCGCGGGTCCCAGCCGATGTTGCTGACCACCGCCACGCCCGTACCGAGCCGCCGCAGCCCGCCGAGCACCTCCGCCGCGTCGGGGTACGGACGCCACGCGGACGGGGTCTTGTGCCGCTCGTAGAGGGCGTCGTAGAGCCGGGGGTCGGGGAGCTCCACACGGCGGGCGAGGCCCACGTAGGCGTCCCGGTGCCGCTCGGCGTCGCGGTCGCGGGTCCACCACAGCTCGGCCAGCGCCTCGGGGATCCGCTCGGGGGTGGAGCCGCCGGGCAGCGCCCCGGCCGCGTCCAGCTCGCGCGCGTACCGCTCGAAGGCGTCCTCGCCGACGGAGACGCCCGTCTCGTCGAGCGCCGCGCGCAGCCAGGACGTGACGGATTCGATCCGGAAGAGCGTTCCTGAGAAGTCGAAGAGCACGCCTTTGATCGCCATGCGACGATCCTCCCGGCCTCAGCGCTGCCGGTTCAAGGCCAGCCGTTCGTACGAACCGGCCGCCACGGCCACCAGGCAGATCCCGAGCAGCCAGCCGGCCAGGACGTCCGTGAGCCAGTGCACCCCGAGATACAGCCGGGTGAAGCCCACACCCAGCACCGAGACCGCCGCGAGCAGGGCCGCCGTCCGCCGCAGCCCCGGCCCGGCCCCGGACCGTGCCAGCAGCCAGAGGAGCAGCCCGCAGGTGACGGTGGCCGTCATCGCGTGGCCGGACGGGAAGGCGGCGTAGTGGGCGGTGTCCACGGGCTCCGCCCAGACCGGGCGCTGCCGTCCCACCAGGGCCTTGAGGGCCTGCTGCACCGCCGTGCCCGTCAGGCTCGCCGCCGCGACCCACAGGGCCGTCAGACGCTCGCCGCGCCACAGCAGGGCGAGGACCACAGCGACCACCACGGCCCGCATCGTCCACGGGTCCCACACCCAGTCGCTGAGGATCTGGTTCGCACGGGTGAAACCCGGCTCCGCCAGCGCGGACTCGTGCAGTTCGACCGCGACCGTACGGTCGACCGACACGAGGGGTGACCAGTCCACGGCCACCGTCACCAGCAGCAGCACGGCGATCACGGCGGTCAGCGAGGCGGTGCGCGCCCCGGGCACCGGAGCAGGTGGCTCCTGGGCGGGGGACCGCGGAACGGGGGACGAGGTGGGGGTGGGGGGACGCATGGGAAGGATCCTGCCCCCGATCCGCCCCGCTAGTGCCGTGACCGGCAAGGTTCACCGGGTCGCGACGCCCTGCACGGCACCTCACCGCGCCGTCGCCCCGCGTGCGTCCCTGACGAGGGCGACGATCCTCCGTCCTTCGCTCCACCGCACCGGACGCCGCGGTCCTGACCGGCAGACCTTTCCGGCCACGGCACCGGTTACGTCAAGGCGCTCAGACCCGGCACGAATGCCACCAGCAGCGGTACGACGGGCACCAGGGCCGCGGACGCGGTCAGCCGCAGCCGCCTTCCCGCCGTGAGCCGCGGCACCGGGGCGAGCAGCCGGTTCACCCGCTGGTGCACCTGGGCGTCGGGGGCCGGGCAGGGACCGAAGGCTCCGCGGTGCTCGTTCAGTTCGACCAGTGCGAGGGCGATCGTCAGCCGGCCGAAGCGACGCGAGGCGACGTCGTCCGCGGCCAGCTCGACGAGCCGGTGCATCTCGTCGCGGAACGCGGCGAACACCGGAACCTGCGGAAAGCCGTTGGCGAGCGCGGCCGAGCAGTGCAGCAGCCAGTCGTGCCGCGCCTTCGCGTGTCCCTGCTCATGGGCGAGCACCGCGTCGAGTTGACGGCCCTTCAGCCGCCGCAGGGCCGCCGTGGTGATGACCAGCTGGGGCGCGGCGCCGGACAGCCACCAGGCGTCGGGCCGTTCGCCCTCCAGCACCACGAGCGGATCGTCACCCGGGTCCTCCCCGGGCAACAGCGGTGCGCGCACGAGGAGTTCGGCCCTGCGCCGCTCGCGTCGCGCGTGCGCCCGGTGGATCTCGCGGGTGAGCATCGCACCCGTCCACAGCCCCCCGCAGGCCAGCACGACGGCCAGCACCGCGGACCACGGACCGCCGGCGCCCAGGGCGTACGCCTCGACGACCGCGCTCGGCGCCGGTGCGAAGACCGGGCCACGCACCTCCTGCCACGCTGCGGCCGCACTGATGGTCATGGAGAGTCCGAAGCTCAGCAGCACCGCCGCGACCACGCACTGCCACACCCACAACGCCACCACAGGCTCGCGCTCCGGCCAGTCGGCCCGCGACATCAGCCGCGGCGCGACGACGGCGGCCAGTGCGCCGAGCGACAGCAGCGCGAGGGAGACCATCATGGACACCAGACTATGAGCGCCGTGCTACTCACAGGTATGGCTTCACCCGGCAAGTGACGTACGACACGGCGCGTCCCCGCAGGCTCAGACGGTCAGAAGCATGGCGACCATCGCGACTCCCATCGAGACCCGGCACGCCAGGGCCAGCTCGGGGCGCGCGCCCCACGCCGGGGCGGGGCCGCCGGCGGGCGCGGCCACGGGCACCAGCCGGGCACCCGTGCGCAGGACGAACACCGTGAAGTACACGAGCAACGCCCCCGTCACCAGCGGCACCCCGCCGGCGCCGGCCTGGACGCCGTGCCCTTCGTGGCCGCCCGCCCGCAGCGGTGACATGGTCACCGCCATGTACACCATGGCCAGCGAGCCGACCAGATGGTGCAGATGGTGGACGGCGGAGGGCGAGGCCCGTGTGGCCCACAGGGCTCGCAGGCCCACCGCCCCGAACAGGGCGGCGTACAGCAGCCATGCCCACGCCGGCACCGGTACGACGGCGGCCGGCACGGCCATCGCGGCCATCCCGAACCCCATCACCGCCTCGCCCGCCGCCGCGCTGCGGGCCTCGCCCGCGCAACTGCGCATCCGCACGACGCAGTACGCGCCGGACGCCGCGCACAGTGCCACGAGCAGCCAGCCCGGCATCGCCGGTCCGTGCACCGCACACCTCCCCGCTCGACGTGTCGAGCAGGGGATGCCCAGCCGCGGCGCGGCGCATACGAGCGCACGGGTGTACGCGGGGCGCTCGCGGAGGCACGCGCGGCCTCGTGCCGCCCGGGGTGCCGGCCGGCCGGGTACGGCCCCGGGTCCTCGGGCGGACGCGCCCCCGGTCAGGGCCGGTGGCGCAGGGGATGGTCCTCGGGCACTTCGACCACGGCGATCCGCACCCCGTCCGGGTCGGTCAGCCACATCTCCACGAGCCCCCAGGGTTCCCGCCGCGGGGGCCGCTCTACCGCGGCTCCGTGCGACAGCACGTGTCCGTAGGCCGCCTTGGCGTCCGACACCTGGAGCCACAGCGCGAGGCCCGGGCCGGGCGGGGTGCCGGAGCGCCCGGAGATCTCCAGGAAGCCGCCCCCGAGGAAGTAGACGGTCCCGCGGTCGGGCCCGGTGCCGAACTCCCGGTAGATCTGCAGGCCCAGAACGTCCTCGTAGAACCGCCGGGAGCGCTCGGGATCGGTCGGCCGCAGCAGGATGCGGCTGCTCAGCACGTGCATCATGGACTCCACGGTAGACCGCGGGTGCGCCGCGCTAAGGTCGGGCGGAGCGCGCGTCCGCGCCCGCCGGTGCGCCCCTCGCACCGGCGGGCGCCTGCGAAGAGGAGAACGGAGACCCGCCCCATGGAGACCGCACCGCCCCGGGACCCGGCGCAGCTGTCCTACCGCGACGCGACCGCGTCCGACGTGCCCGCACTGGTCGAGCTGATCGAGTCGGCCTACCGCGGGGACTCCAGCCGGACCGGCTGGACCACCGAGGCGGACATCCTGGACGGGCAGCGCACCGACCCGGAGGGCGTGCGCCAGGTGATCGGGGCGCCCGGCAGCAGACTGCTGGTGGTGGAGCGCGACGGGGAGCTCGTCGCCTGCTGCCAGCTCGAACACCGGGGCGACGCGGCGTACTTCGGCATGTTCGCGGTGCGCCCCGGGCTCCAGGGCGGCGGACTCGGCCGCCTGGTCATCGCCGAGGCGGAGCGTCTCGTGGGAGAGGCCTGGGGCGTCTCCGAGATGCACATGACGGTGATCTCGGTGCGCGAGGAACTCATCGCCTGGTACGAGCGGCGCGGGTACCGCCGTACGGGACGGATGACCCCGTTCCCGTACGGCGACGAGCGCTTCGGCGTTCCGCGCCGCGACGACCTGCAGTTCGAACTGCTGGTGAAGCACCTGGACCGGTAGGTCTCCGGGATCCGGCCCCCTGACCTGCCGACCGGTCGCCGGCCGGGCGGGCGCCGCCGGGACCGTCAGGCCGTGAAGCGGCCGGTGCGCCGGATCTCGGGGAAGTCGGTGGTCGCGCCGTCGAGTTCGAGGGCGCGCACGAGCCGCAGGTGCTCCTGGGTGTTGACGACCCAGCCGATGACCCGGAGCCCCTCGTCGTGGGCGCGCTCCACCGTCTCGAGGGTCAGCCTGCGGATGTTCAGCGCCAGCGTCGGGGCGCCGACGGCCTGGGCGCGCTCCACGATGTCGCTGCCCCAGCGGCTCGCGACGAGGGCCGTGCGCACGCCGGGCACCAGGGCGGCGATCTCCCTGACGGCGTCGTCCTGGAACGACGTGACCTCGATCCGCTCCACCAGGTCGCGCTTGACCATGACGTCCGCGAGAACCCGTGCGGCGGCCGCGTCCTTGATCTCGACCTGGAGCGGCGCGCTCACCGCGTCCAGGACCTCCTCGAGGACCGGGATGCGCTCGCCCTGACCGGCGTCCAGTTCCCGCAGCTCGGCGAGGGTCTTCTCGGCGATCGGCCCGGTGCCGTCGGTCGTCCGGTCCACGTCGGCGTCGTGCATGACGACCAGCGCGCCGTCCTTGCTGAGATGGAGATCCAGTTCGATCGCGTCCATACCCGCCCGCTCCGCCCGGGCGAAGGAACGCAGGGTGTTCTCCGGTTCGACACCCATGACCCCGCGATGACCGATGGTGAGGAAACTCAAGATCTTCTCGCTTCCGTCGATGTGTCGGGCTCGGGCCGTTCTTGTTGCGGCTCCCACGCGGGGGCTCCTGCCCCCGCGCGGCACGGCCGCAGCCTAGTGGCCCCCGCCTCGGCCGTACCCGGTCGTGCATGAGGTCCCGGGCTTGGGGGAACGCGTCCTTCCGGCACTGCGCCCCGTGGCGGGCTCACCCGCGCGTGGGCGAGTCCCCCGGGCCTTGACGACGCCCGGGCCGACACCGGTCCGGCGGTGCCCGCTGCCCGGATTGCCGCAGTCATCGTCCCGAATGGCCTAAGTCACAGAAAAATCTGCGGTGACCATGGGGGTAGGGCAGGATAATTTCCCAGGGTTCCCCTTGTACGGGAGAACCGGGCATGGATACGGTGTCTTGACGCGAGGTTCTCCCGTGGAGGAAGTGACATGACGGAAATTCTTGTGCAGAACGCTGCGACGGACGCGGCGACGACCATGGCGGTGGTCGAGCATCCTGCGTGGCTGACGCTCAAGGACGCCGTCGAGGAGATCAGGCCCTGGCAGTCCAAGGACGGCTCCATCGACTTCGACGCCGAGGGCGCCCCGGTGCGCGCCGCCGCCGAGTACGCGATCGAGCGCGTGACCGCCGCCGTGGAGGAGCTCTCCCCGCTGCTTCCGCACGACGCCGCGTACCACCGCGCGCTCGTCGCCGATCTGCGCAAGTGGGCCGACAGCGCCTTCGACGTGCCGGACTTCCTCGACTCGCTGCTGGCCTTCCAGCCCGCCGCCGAGCGCGTGGACGGCCTCCAGCACCTGGTGGTCTTCCCCATGTACACGCAGAACGGCAACCCGGACCGCAACCTCGAGGCCGTCGTCCTGCGGATGGTCTGGCCCGACTGGCTGGCCGAGCTGGAGGCGACCCGCTACGACAACCCGCTCTTCTGCGGGATCACCTTCGAGGACTTCACCGCCGGCTACGACACCCACTCGGCGGTCCTGTTCCCCGAGACCATAGCCGTGCGCGAGGCCCCCGAGCGGTTCAGCTGGGGCGGCATCTTCTGCGACCGCGAGGCCGCCCGCTTCCGCCGGGTGACCGAGGCCGCGGTGGACATCCTCTCCATCGACCTCCCCGAGGACGTCGCCTCGATGGTCCACGACCAGGAGCGCTGCGAGAAGGCCTTCGTCCTGTGGGACATGATCCACGACCGCACCCACAGCCACGGCGACCTGCCGTTCGACCCCTTCATGATCAAGCAGCGCCAGCCGTTCTGGATGTACGGACTGGAGGAGCTGCGCTGCGACCTCACCGCCTTCAAGGAGGCCGTGAAGCTGGAGGCCGAGGGCAACGTGCACGGCCGTGACGTCCAGTACGCGGTGCTGTTCGACCGGATGTTCCGCTTCCCCGTCTCGGGCGACCGGGTGCGCAACTACGACGGCCTCGGCGGCCAGCTGCTCTTCGCGTACCTCCACAAGCACGACGTCGTGCGCTGGACGGACAACACGCTGAGGATCGACTGGGAGCGGGCCCCGCAGGTCACCAACCAGCTCTGCGCCGAGATCGAGACGCTGTACCGCGACGGCATCGACCGGCCGAAGCTCGTCCACTGGTTCAAGGCGTACGAGCTGGTCTCCACCTACCTCGCTCCGCACCCGGGCTCCCGCTGGGCGAAGGGCCCCGACGCCCTGGACCTGAGCCAGCCGCCGCGCAAGCTGGTGGACGACGTGCTTCCGGACGAGTTTCCGCTCAGCATGTTCTTTGAGGCGCTCTCCAAGAAGCTGAAGGGCGTGATCGCTTCCACCAAGGGCATCACGGCCCGGTCCGCCGAGCGAGTCGCCGCGTGAGCTCTCGTACGGAGGAGACCAGCACCATGAATGCGAACGGCAACGGGGCCCTCGACGGTGCGGTGATCGCGGTCGCCGGCGCGGCGGGCCCGGCGGGTCGCGCCGCCCTGCTCCGCCTCGCCGAGGCGGGTGCGATCGTCGTGGCGTCGGACGCGGACACCGAGCGGCTGGCCCAGGCGGTCGACGAGGCGCGGTACGCGCACGGCGGTGCGACCGTCACGGGCGACACCGTCGACCTGCTCGACCCCACCGCGACCCGGGAGTGGGCCGCCCAGACCGAGAAGGAGTTCGGCCGTGTCGACGGCCTCGTCCATCTCGTCGGCGGCTGGCGCGGCAGTGCCACCTTCGGTGAGACCGACCTGAGCGACTGGCAGCTCCTCGAGAAGCTGCTGATCCGCACGGTCCAGAACACCTCGCTCGCGTTCCACGAGGCGCTCAAGCGGAGCGACAGGGGCCGCTTCGTACTGGTCAGCCAGTCCGGGGCCGCGAAGCCCACCGAGGGCAACGCCGCCTACGCGGCCGCCAAGGCGGCGGCGGAGGCCTGGACCCTGGCGCTCGGGGACTCGTTCAGGAAGGCTGGGGGCGAGGAGGGCCCGCGTGCCGCGGCTGCCATCCTGATCATCAAGGCGCTCGTGCACGACGCGATGCGCGCCGAGCGCCCGAACGCCAAGTTCGCGGGCTTCACGGACGTCAAGGAACTGGCCGAGGCCATTGCCGGAGTCTGGGACCGGCCCGCCCCGGAAGTGAATGGACAGCGCCTGTGGCTGACCCCCGAGCCGTGATCCCGACGAGAACCGACGCCCGCCGGCACCACGACCCCGACGTACGGGGCTTCGCCAGCGACAACTACGCGGGCGCGCACCCGGAGGTGATGGCCGCCCTCGCCCTGGCCAACGGCGGCCACCAGGTCGCCTACGGCGAGGACGACTACACGGACCACCTCCAGCGGATCATGCACAGCCACTTCGGCTCCGGCGCCGAGGCGTTCCCCGTCTTCAACGGCACCGGCGCCAACGTCACCGCGCTGCAGGCGCTCACCGACCGGTGGGGCGCGGTCGTCTGCGCCGAGAGCGCCCACATCAACGTGGACGAGGGCGGCGCCCCCGAGCGGATGGGCGGGCTGAAGCTGCTGACCGTGCCGACTCCGGACGGCAAGCTCACCCCGGAGCTGATCGACCGGCAGGCGTGGGGCTGGGAGGACGAGCACCGCGCCATGCCGCAGGTCGTCTCGATCACCCAGAACACCGAGCTGGGCACGGTCTACACGGTGGACGAGATCCGGGCGATCGTCGAACACGCCCACGGGCTGGGCATGAAGGTCCATCTCGACGGTGCGCGGATAGCCAACGCCGCGGCGTCGCTGGACGTGCCGATGCGCGCGTTCACCAACGCCGTCGGCGTGGACGTCCTCTCCTATGGCGGCACCAAGAACGGCATGCTCTTCGGCGAGGCCGTGGTCGTGCTCAATCCGGACGCCGTCAGCCACATGAAGCATCTGCGCAAGATGTCGATGCAGCTGGCCTCGAAGATGCGCTTCGTCTCGGTGCAGTTGGAGGCGCTGCTCGCCAAGGACCTGTGGCTGCGCAACGCGCGGCACTCCAACGCCATGGCCCAGCGGCTGGCCGAGGGCGTCCGGGCGGTGGACGGGGTGGAGATCCTCTACCCCGTCCAGGCCAACGCGGTCTTCGCCCGGCTGCCGCAGGACGTGAGCCGCCGGCTCCAGAAGCGCTTCCGCTTCTACTTCTGGGACGAGGCGGCCGGCGACGTCCGCTGGATGTGCTCGTTCGACACCCGCGAGGACGACGTGGACGCCTTCGTCCTCGCGCTGAAGGAAGAGATGGCGCGCTGACCGATCTGTCGGGGCACTGACCCCAGGCGCCGCGTGGGTATGCGCTCGGTCGGGAGTTCATTGACTCTCGACCGGGCGCGTTCCTGTGCTCGCGCGCCAGGGCGCTGATCCAGCAGGCCCCCGGAACGGAATCTCCGCCCATCTCGCCGCCGATGATGCCATCGATCATGAGCATCCGCTGGTGCGCGAGACGTCCGCTCGCCTTCGCTCGGGCGCCGGTGATGCACATGAACACGCCAGAGCCGCCTTTGAGTTCGTCCGCGACGCCATCCCGCACTCGATCGACGCGGACGACCTCCGGGTCACCTGGCGGGCGTCCGACGCCATCGAGCAGCGGACCGGAATCTGCTGCGCCAAGGCGCACGCCCTGGCCGCGCTGCTGCGGGCCGGAGCCCTCCCCGCCGCGCTCTGCTACCAGAAGCTCGACGTCGTGCACGGGCTCGTCGCGGTCCGGATGCCGGTGGGCGGACCTGGCACCGCCGGGATCCGCGCGGCAACAGGCCGGGCGTGGGCGCCCGGTTCCCGCCGGGCCGGGAGCGGCCGGCTTTCACGCCCGACCCTGAGTCCAATGAGATGGACTATTCAGTCCTGTATGATGTACCGCACTCCAGGTGCTGAAGGCCCTCCGGTCCGCGTGGGACCGGCACTCCCTCGCGGCGTGTCCGCCCACCGCGCTCTGAGGGCCGTCCGCAGCACGCGCCGCAGCACTCCCAGGCAAGGACGCCCATGCCTCTCACGCTCACCGTCTCCGACGAGGTCCACGGCCTCGTCCCCGGATTCGCCCCACTCGTCGTCGAGGCCCAGGGGCTGGTCAACGGCCCCAGCGACGAGGCGAGTTCGGCGCTCCTCGACGACGCGGCCGACCGCGTCGCGGAACGTCTTGGCGGCCGCGCCCCGCACGAGGACCCGCACATGGCGGCCTGGCGTGCCGCCTACTGCGCCTTCGGGGCCAAGCCGTCCCGTACCCGCAACTCCGCCGAGGCCCTCGCCAGGCGTGCGCTGTCCGGCGCCGGGCTGCCCCGGATCAATCGCCTCGTCGACGCCTACAACGCGCTCAGCGTGGCCCGTCTGATCCCGGTCGGCGGCGAGGACGCGGACCGGATCCGGGGCGGAATGCGCCTGGTGCGCGCCACCGGCCGGGAGCCGTTCGTCACCGTCGCCGGGGGCGAGGAGAGTGTGGAGCACCCCGAACCGGGCGAGATCGTGTGGTGCGACGAGGAGGGCGTCACCTGCCGCCGCTGGAACTGGCGCCAGGGCCCCCGGACCCGGCTCACCGAGGAGTCCGTCAACGCCCTCTTCCTGCTGGAGTCCCTTGCCCCGATGACCGCCGGGGAACTCGACGCGGCGGGCGCGGAGCTCGCCGCGTCACTGGAGAAGCTCAGCCCGGGAGCCCGGATCACGATCCGTACGCTCTGACGAGGCGTCCCGCGGGGCCCCTCGTGCTCGGCTGCCACGGTCCGTCCGCTCCCGGCGCCACGGCGGGGCCGGTACGGAGGACGGGAGTGGCGCGAGCCGCTCAGTGGGCCTCGCGGACCTCCGCGGGCGTCGGGGCCGTGCCCCCGAGGTGCGCGGGCACCCACCATGTGTCGGAGGCGTCCTTCGGGCGCACCGGATAGGCACGCTGCGCCGACTCCAGCAGTTCCTGCACCCGCTCCCGCAGTCGGCGGGTGATCGCCCCGGCGTACTGGTCCGTCGGCGCCTCCATGGGCTCCCCGACGCGGATCGTCACCGGGATGTGGTTGCGCCGGAGGTTCTTCGGCCGGCCCTTGGTCCACAGCCGCTGCGTGCCCCACAGGGCCATCGGGACGAGCGGCACACCGGCTTCCTGTGCGAGGCGCGCCGCGCCGGACTTGAAGCCCTTCAGCGTGAACGACTGGGAGATCGTGGCCTCCGGGAACACGCCGATCACCTCGCCCGCGCGCAGCGAGTCCAGCGCGTGTGCGTACGCCGCCTCGCCCTGCTTGCGGTCCACGGGGATGTGCTTCATGCCCCGCATCAGCGGCCCCGAGACCCGGTGCCGGAACACCGAGTCCTTCGCCATGAAACGCACCAGGCGCTTCTGCGGCAGCGCGGCCAGACCGGAGAAGATGAAGTCCAGGTAGCTGATGTGATTGCTCACCAGCACCGCGCCGCCGGAGCGCGGGATGTTCTCCGAACCCTGGTTGTCGATCTTCAGGTCGAGCGCCTTGAACATCGCGAGTGCGGCGCCGATGACCGGCCGGTAGACGAACTCTGCCATGTCGCGAGAGGCCCTTCCTTCTGTGTCCCGGGGAGGGGTCTCCCACCGGAAGTTACGCAGCCGTAGGTTTGCGGCATTGGGCAGATCGTGCCCCATGCGCGGCGCAACGGCCAGTCCTCGGCGCGTCGGACGGCGAGATTCTCGTCACGTCGTGTCACCTGCCACGCCGCGACGGTGTTCGTCGCGCCCCCTCCGGGCCCCCTTCCGCTCAGCCGCGAGCCGCCGTGGCGCGGCGCAGCAGCAGGTACGTCTCGCAGCCCAGGCAGTACGAGAAGACCGCGTTGAGGAACGCCGCCGCCAGTGCGCAGCCGGTGGCCGCCATGCCCAGCCACTCCGGCCCCCACAGGTACCCGGCGAGCCCCACCAGGGCGAAGACGAGCCCCACCCCCTGCGCGAATCGCGGAGGCGCGGGAGACTCGGTCTGCGTGACCGGGCCGAGCCGGGGCCGTACGAAGGCGCGGAACACCCAGCCGTACGGTGACCGCTGGGCGCCGGCCGCGGCGCCCATGGCGAAGCACAGCGCCTGCCAGGCCAGCAGTGCCCAGCCGGAGGTGACGAGGACGGCGGCGAGTACGGCGGTGGTGACGGCGGCGCCGAAGCGCGGCCCCCTGGCGTCGATGGTGTCCATGCCGCCCAGGATCCCCCGGGGGACACGGAGGCCGGGCGCGGGAATCATTGCGGTCCTGTGAACGCTGGAGGGAAACGATGACCGGACTTGTGGTGTGCGCGGCGGTCCTCGCGGTGGCGGGGGCCTTCGGACTGCTGCACCGCCGGACGAGCGGGAGGCCGAGGGTGCGCGGGCGGGACATGGAACGCCGGCTCGGTGCGGCCGAACTGGGCGCGGAACTGGGGGAGAGGGCGACGCTCGTGCAGTTCTCCAGCGCGTTCTGCCAGCCCTGCCGGGCGACGCGGCGCACCCTGGCGGAAGTCGCGGACATGGTCGACGGGGTCGCCCACGTCGAGATCGACGCCGAGGAGCGGCTCGCGCTCGTACGCGAACTGGACATCCTGCGCACCCCCACCGTGCTGGTGCTCGACGCGCGGGGCCGGATCGTGCGGAGGGCATCGGGGCAGCCCCGCAAGGCGGATGTCATCGCGGCCCTCGGTGAGGCCGTCTGACGCCGGCCGTCTCGGCGACGGGCCGGTGACGGACCGTGACGCAGCTCCCATCTGTCCGGGCCCACTTGACTGCACGCACCGGCAATCGTCAGTCTGACGATGTGCCAACAGAACTCCTTCCCACCGGCCGGAAGCAGCACCGGAACGCCCCGGCCCACGACGCGAGCGCTCTCTGTCCGGGTGTCTGAGCCGCGACGACCCCGACCGATCCCCTCGCAGAAGGACCTCTCCATGGCGGCCACGCCCGGCCTCGGCACTCCCCGACTGGCCTCCCCCGACCTGCTGCGCTCCGTGTTCCGGCGCCATGCCGCAGGAGTCGCGGTCATCACCGCGCACGGTGATGGCCCCGTCGGGTTCACCGCGACCTCGCTGAGTTCCGTAGCGGCCGAGCCCCCACTGTTGTCGTTCGGCATCGGCACCGGCTCGTCCAGCTGGCAGGTCATCGCCGAGGCGGGGCACGTCGGGGTGCACATACTCTCCGAGGGCCAGCGCGACCTGGCCGCCACGTTCGCGCGCAGGGGCGCCGACAGGTTCGCCCCGCCCACCCGATGGCGTACCGGGCCCGAGGGTGTGCCGCTTCTGGACGGCGTGCTGGCGTGGCTGGTCTGCCGGGTCGTGGCCCGGGTGCCCGCGGGGGACCACCGGGTGGTGATCGCCGAGGCGGTGGCCGGGGACCCGGAGGGCGTCGGTCGGCCACTGCTGTACCACCAAGGCCGCTTCAACGCGTTGAGGGACTGAGAGATCCCGGTTACACAGCGTTGGCAAGGTCACAGTTCCAAGCGCTTGCTCACTGGGCAAGCAGTGGATGTACTGGCGAGTAATATTTCGTTCGGTGCGCCGGTCGCCCCGACCGGAAACCCCGCCTTCAGGCGCCTATGCTGCCTGCACAAGGCAGCTCAGTAATGACGATGCAGTAGGAGAGCCGGCGTGAGCTTGAGGATCGTTGTCTGTGTGAAGTACGTGCCCGACGCCACCGGCGACCGGCACTTCGCCGATGACCTGACCGTCGACCGCGACGATGTCGACGGCCTGCTGTCGGAGCTCGACGAGTACGCGGTCGAGCAGGCCCTGCAGATCGCCGATGAGGCGGACGACGCCGAGATCACCGTGCTGACCGTCGGGCCGGAGGACGCCAAGGACGCGCTGCGCAAGGCGCTGTCCATGGGTGCGGACAAGGCCGTCCACGTCGAGGACGACGATCTGCACGGCACCGACGTCATGGGCACGTCGCTGGTCCTGGCCAAGGCGATCGAGAAGACGGGTTACGACCTGGTCGTCTGCGGCATGGCCTCGACGGACGGCACCATGGGTGTGCTCCCGGCGGTCCTGGCCGAGCGGCTCGGCGTCCCGCAGGTGACGCTCCTGTCGGAGGTTTCCGTCGAGGGTGGCACCGTCAAGGGCCGCCGTGACGGCGACACCGCGTCGGAGCAGCTGGAGGCGTCCCTGCCGGCGGTCGTGTCCGTGACGGACCAGTCGGGCGAGGCTCGCTACCCGTCCTTCAAGGGCATCATGGCCGCCAAGAAGAAGCCGGTGGAGTCGCTGGACCTGTCCGACCTCGACATCGAGGCGGAGGAGGTCGGCCTGGAGGGTGCCTGGACCGCGGTGGACTCCGCGGCCGAGCGTCCGGCCCGCACCGCGGGCACGATCGTCAAGGACGAGGGCGAGGGCGGCAAGCAGCTCGCGGAGTACCTCGCGAGCCAGAAGTTCATCTGAGCTTCGGTCATCACCCCAACCGCCCCGCACACTTCGCAAGCAGGAGAGAAGAAGTCCCATGGCTGAAGTTCTCGTCTACGTCGACCACGTGGACGGCGCCGTCCGCAAGCCCACCCTGGAGCTGCTGACGCTGGCCCGCCGCGTCGGCGAGCCGGTCGCCGTCGCGCTCGGCTCTGGCGCCGAGGCCACCGCCGCCACCCTCGCCGAGCACGGCGCGGTGAAGGTCCTCACCGCCGACGCGCCCGAGTTCGCCGACTACCTGGTCGTACCCAAGGTGGACGCGCTGCAGGCCGCGTACGAGGCCGTGTCCGCCGGCGGCTCCCTGGCCGCGGTGCTGGTGCCGTCCTCCGCCGAGGGCAAGGAGATCGCGGCCCGTCTCGCGGTCCGCATCGGCTCCGGCATCATCACCGACGCCGTCGACCTGGAGGCCGGTGACGAGGGTCCGGTGGCCACGCAGTCCGCGTTCGCCGCCGCCTTCACCACCAAGTCCCGTGTCTCCAAGGGCACCCCGGTCATCACGGTGAAGCCGAACTCGGCGCCCGTGGAGGCCGCCCCGGCCGCCGGTGCGGTCGAGGCGCTGAACGTCACCTTCGGTGACAAGGCGACCGGCACCAAGGTCGTCTCCCGCACCCCGCGCGAGTCGACCGGCCGCCCCGAGCTGACCGAGGCCGCGATCGTGGTCTCCGGCGGCCGCGGCGTCAACGGCGCCGAGAACTTCTCGGTGATCGAGGCGCTCGCCGACTCGCTCGGCGCGGCCGTCGGCGCCTCCCGCGCCGCCGTGGACGCCGGCTGGTACCCCCACTCCAACCAGGTCGGCCAGACCGGCAAGAGCGTCTCCCCGCAGCTGTACATCGCCTCCGGCATCTCGGGAGCGATCCAGCACCGGGCCGGCATGCAGACCTCGAAGACGATCGTGGCGGTCAACAAGGACCCCGAGGCCCCGATCTTCGACCTGGTCGACTACGGCGTGGTCGGCGACCTGTTCGAGGTCGTCCCCCAGCTGACCGACGAGATCAAGACCCGCAAGGGCTGAGTCCGGCAGCACGCCCGTCCGGGGCCGCGCGGTGAACCCACCGCGCGGCCCCGCGGCGTTCCGGGGGACCATTGACGCAGGTCAGTCACCCCGATAGCTTCACCATGCGGAGTGTTGATTCCGTCAGGCGGAATGACGTGAGTGTGGAGGGTGCCGGAATGGGTCAGCAGGAGAAGGTGTCGACGAGCCTCGCCGGCGCGGTCAGCGAGGACATCAGCGCCTCCCTCGCGCCGGTGGACGCCGAGCTCGCCCGCCGGTACCCGGGAGACCCCGGCACCCGCCAGCCCGTCCACACCGTCTACGTCCCCGGTGACGCGTTCGACGCCGGAACCATCCGCTCCTGGGGCGACCAGGCGCTCGCCGCGCTGGACGAGCACGCGCCGGACGCCGCGACCCTCGCCCGGGTGCTCGGACTTCCCGACGACCTCGCGGAGCCCGTGTACAGCCGTGTGAGGGCCAAGCTGGAACGCGAGCCCGTGGAGGACCTCCGCGTCGACTTCGAGGACGGCTACCACGGCCGCGACGAGGACGCGGACGCCGCCCGGGCCGCCCGGCTGGTCTCCGAGGCGTACGCGGGCGGCACTGCGGCGCCGTACACGGGCATCCGCATGAAATGCATGGAGGTCGCCGTACGCGACCGGGGAATCCGCACCACCGACGTCTTCCTCACCGGCCTGATGGAGCACGGCGGCCTGCCCGGCGGGCTCGTCCTCACCTTGCCGAAGGTGACCTACCCGCAGCAGGTCACGGCCTTCGTCCGGCTCCTCGAGGCGTTCGAGAGGACGCACGGACTCGACGCCGGACGGATCGGCTTCGAGATCCAGATCGAGACCAGCCAGGCCATCCTCGCCGCCGACGGCACCGCGACCGTCGCCCGCATGATCGACGCCGCCGAGGGCCGCGCCACCGGGCTGCACTACGGCACCTTCGACTACAGCGCCTGTCTCGGCGTCAGCGCCGCCCACCAGGCCAGCGACCACCCCGCCGCCGACCACGCCAAGGCGATCATGCAGGTCGCCGCCGCCGGCACCGGCGTCCGTGTCTCGGACGGCTCCACCAACGTGCTGCCGGTCGGCGGCACCGACCACGTCCACGAGGCCTGGCGGCTCCACTACGGGCTGACGCGCCGTGCCCTGGCCCGTGCGTACTACCAGGGCTGGGACATGCACCCCGGCCACCTCCCGACCCGCTACGCCGCCGTGTTCGCGTTCTACCGCGAGGGCATGGAGGCCGCGGCAGCGCGGCTCGCCGCGTACGTCTCCCGGACCGAGGGCGACATCATGGACGAGCCCGCCACCGCGAAGGCGCTCAGCGGCTATCTGCTGCGCGGCCTGGACTGCGGTGCGCTCGACGACGCCGAGGTCGCGCGTCTCACCGGCCTCACCCGGGCCGAACTCGACGCGTTCGCCCGGCCGCGAAGGGGCGATCTGACGGCCACCGCGCAGTAGGGCGCCGCGCGGGGGTGCCCGGCCGGCCTGCTGTCGAGCAAGCGGGAGCACGCCAAATGGTGTTGGTCCCGGCGGTCTCCAAGGACGGGCGGTGTCAGGGGTGTCGGCGCCAGCGGATCGGCCGCGGGCGGAAGACGTCGACGAAGTGCCCCGCGCGCAGCGGCCGTTCCGACGCACCGCTCGCCGTCGGAAACGTGAAAGCGAGGAGGCCCGCACCTCCGGCGCGCCGTCCCGTGCCGGAACGCACCCCGCCCCGGTGGACGTCCGGTCATGCATTCCGGGCAGCCGCCGAGCACGCGCCGCCTACAACCGCCTGCAGACGCGCACAGGCACACGCGCACACGCCCACGGGCACACGCGCACGGCGCATACGTACACGTGCACATACGTACACGCGCGCACACGCGCACGCGCTCAGACGCCGGGCGGAGGCACCTCGCCCGAGCCGCGGGCCAGGAGCCTGGTCGTCAGTTCGACGCGGGCCGGCGCCTCCGACACCCCGTCCAGCCGGCGGAAGAGCCGTTCGGCGGCCGTGCGGCCGAGCGCGGCGGCGTCCTGGGCGATCACCGTGATGCCCAGCAGATCGGCGAGTTCGATGTCGTCGAACCCGACCAGCGCGACCGGGGTGTCCCGCCCCGCCAGCAGCCGTACCGCCGTGACCGTCACCCGGTTGTTGCCCGCGAAGACGGCGGTGACCGGCTCGGGACCGGACAGCATCTCCTCCGTGGCCGCCGTGACCCGCGCGGGGTCCGTCGAACCCAGCGCCACCCAGCGCTCGTCCACCGGCAGTCCGGCGTCCTCCATCGCGGCCCGGTAGCCGCGCAGTCGCTCCACGGCCGTGTGGATGCGCGGCTGGTCGCCGATGAACCCGATCCTCCGGTGGCCGTGCGCGATCAGATGCGCGACGCCCTCCCGGGCGCCGCCGAAGCTGTCGGAGAGCACGACGTCCGCGTCGATCCGGCCCGCAGGACGGTCCACGAACACCGTCGCCACGCCCGCCTTGATCTCGGGCTCCAGATAGCGGTGGTCGTGACCGGCGGGGATCACGATCAGCCCGTCCACCCTGCGGGCGCACAGCGCGAGCACCAGTTCCTGCTCGCGGTCGGGGTCCTCCGCGCTGGAGCCGTTGATCAGCAGGGCGCCGTGTGCCCGGGCCACCTCCTCGACGGCCCGGCTCAGCGGTCCGTAGAAGGGGTCGGCCAGATCCTCCAGGACCAGCCCGATTGACGCCGTACGGCCCTTTCGCAGGACACGCGCGCTGTCGTTGCGGCGGAAACCCAGCGCCTCGATGGCCTCCTGCACCCGGCGCTCGGTGTCCGGGGTGACGCCCGGCTCGCCGTTGACCACCCGCGATACCGTCTTCAGCCCGACTCCGGCGCGCGCGGCCACGTCCTTCATGGTGGGCCGGTTGCCGTAGCGGGTGTCGGTGCGGCGGGCGAACTCGGCCACGATGCGCTGTCCTGTCGTCGTCGGGAGTGCCCGTCCGGGCACCTGGCGGGTGTTGCTGCGGCCCGCTCCGGGGCTGTGCGAGGCTGTGGCGTCGAGCATAGGCCCTGGACAACGTTGTCAGGGGAATGGAGACTGGTCGGAGAAGCCGCTGTTCCGTCCCCGGGAGATCGCACACCGATGCATAACGACCTCGTCGCCGCGCTCGACATCGGCGGTACCAAGATCGCCGGTGCGCTGGTGGACGGCAGCGGCAGGATCCTCGTACGGGCGCAGCGGCCGACGCCGGCGCGGGAGGACGGCGAGACGGTGATGCGCGCGGTCGCTTCGGTCCTCGGCGAGCTCTGCGCCTCGCCGCTGTGGCTGCACGTCACCGCGGTGGGCATTGGCAGCGCGGGTCCGGTGGACGCTGCCGCCGGCACCGTCAGCCCGGTGAACGTCCCCGGCTGGCGCGGATTCCCGCTGGTGGACCGAGTGCGAACGGCCACCGGCGGGCTGCCGGTGGAACTGGTCGGCGACGGTGTCGCCATGACCGCGGCCGAGCACTGGCAGGGCGCCGCCCGCGGATACGACGACGCCCTGTGCATGGTCGTGTCCACCGGCGTCGGCGGCGGACTCGTGCTCGGCGGCAAGCTGCACCCGGGGCCCACCGGGAACGCCGGCCACATCGGCCACATCAGCGTGGAGCTCGACGGCGACCTCTGCCCGTGCGGGGGGCGCGGCTGCGTGGAGCGGATCGCGAGCGGCCCGAACATCGCCCGGCGGGCCCTCGAGGGCGGCTGGCGCCCCGGCCCGGACGGCGACGCCTCCGCGGCCGCGGTCGCCGCGGCCGCCGCCGCGGGCGACCCGGTCGCCCGCGCCTCCTTCGAGCGCGCCGCGCAGGCCCTGGCCGCGGGGATCGCCGCGACCGCGACGCTCGTCGAGATCCGTATCGCCGTGATCGGCGGGGGAGTGGTGGGTGCGGGCGAGGTCCTCCTCGCCCCCCTGCGCCGCGCGCTGCGGGACTACGCCACGCTCTCCTTCGTCCGGGGCCTCGTGGTGGCGCCGGCCCTGACGGGCACCGACGCGGGTCTCCTCGGCGCGGCAGCCGCGGTGTCGCCCGGCCCCCGGGGCGAGGCCGCGGCGACGACGGCGGGCTGAGTACCCGGACGCGCGACAGCCGCCGCGACGCCGAAGCGACGGTCACGGCCGGGGATTTCGGCTCCCCCCGGAAACGGGCTGAAGCGGCCGGCGACGAATCGCCGTCGCCCGGTGGAGAGGTGAGGTCCGGTTCGGGCGGGTGTGGGTCGTGCGGTGGTCGGTTGACGTCCGGTTCGGGCGGGGCACGCGTCGTACGGTATGCCCGGTTCCGGCGTACCCGGCGTACCCGGCGTACCCGGCGTACGCCTCGTGCGCACGGCCGTGCACCGGGCCCGGGGCATACGGCGGTGCTGTGCCGGAGGAACGCTCCGGCACAGCACCTGCGTCATACGCCTGGAATCGGCCGGATCAGTTTCCGTTGCCGTTGCCCGGCTTGCCGTTTCCGGGACCGTCACCGTTTCCGGGACCGTCGTTGTCGTCGTCGTCATCCTGGTTCTGCGTCAGGGGCACGGCGATGTCGACCACCTGGACCGGGAACGCCTGGCCGACCCTCGTGGCGTCACCGGTCAGCAGGTTGACCCGGTAGAAGCCGGTGGTCCCGCCGCTGGTCTGGAGCGAGGCGAAACCCTGGTTGGTGGCCTTGGCCGAGGAGTAGATGTCGAAACCGGCCGGAAGAGCGGCGTTGACACCCAGGTCGCCGGTGGACTCGAGGACGCCGGTGTTCGGCGGGGACACGACACCGACCTGGTCGCCGTTCGTGTCGATGACGAACAGCGTGGTGTCCGTGGTCGGGTCCGCGTCGTTGTTGGTGTAGGCCGCGCCGGTCACCCCGAGGATCGTGAGGTCGGTGTCCGTCTCCGTGTCCCCGGTCTCGACGTTGTGACGCAGGTTCTGACCCGTGTTGCTGAGGATCCGCAGCCGGTTGGCGGAAGCGCTGAAGTCCACAGCGAACTGGGCGCCTTCCAGAGCCACCTCGAGCCGGTGGAGGAGGGTGGCCACCGCGGTCTCCGCATTGATGGTGTACACGCCACCGGCGTTGCCGATGCCGTACAGACGGCCGTCCTGCACCCGGTAGTCGATGCCGACCAGCGTCGTGTCCTCCTGGAGCCCGGTGACGGCGCCGATCTCCGTGACGTCCTGGGGACGGTTGGCGCGGAACTGCACGAGCCTCTGGTCACTGGTCAGACCGGTCACGGTCAGACTGTTGCTGCCGCCGCCGTTCTCGTTGCCTCCATCGTCCAGGCCGACGGCGGTTGCCGGTGCGGCCGTGGCGATCGAGGCCGCGAGGGCAAGAGCGATAACTGCTGCACGCATAAGGTCTCCGAGATCTCTTCGGACGCCCCCATCCGATGAGGCGTCAACACGCCGACAATAAGCACGTAAATCACCGGATAGCTCTCTGAATAGACCCATAAGGCGTCGTCCGCTGCTCCGACCGAGGGACCCCGTTCGCCGGCGTGTCGGCCGCCCGTCGGGCGTGGCGAGGGCCGCGCACGTCCCGTGGGCCGCCCGGGTCGCGACGGCGTCCGGCCGGTCCGGAGGTCCTCTCCGTCCGCCGGTCCGGAGGTCCACTCCGGTCCGCTGAGCCGCACCGTCCGCCGGTCCGGCTGCCGCCCCACGGCTCGCGGTCACCCCGTGGTGCCGCGCGGCCCTCCACCCGACGGGTCCGCCGCCCATCGGATGCCCTCGGACCGGCGCGGACGAGGCGAGCCCGGTTCCGTCCGTACGGTGTACGCCGTCGGCCTGCATGCCGAGCGCCCTGGCCTCAGGACCGACTACCACGACGGCCAGGCGTGGCAGGACGTGCCGGCGGCGCTGATGGAGCACGACGCGCACGTCCACGTCATCGACGATCCGGCCTGGGCGGGGCAACCGCTGACGAGGTGCTGGCTGCCGTCCGCGCCGACGAGTACCCGGCCGTTGTCTTCCTCGCCTACCGGTCCACCGTGCGGGCCGAACACCACGCGCCGCCGACGGTCACCACGCTGACGCGCGAGGAGTGCGTGGACGATGAGGACTACGAGCAGCTGACCGAGTTCGGCCGCGCGTTCCGCACCACCCCCGCAGGGGTCCACGACGTCTTCGCAGACCCGAACTGGGGCAACCCGGGCTTCGAGGAGCGCGCGGCAGGGGCCCACGATGATCCGGAGGGGATCCAACGGTCCTTCCGAACAGCCGCCTGATGCAGCGCCACGTCATCGCCGGGCCACGCTCGGTTCGAGCAAGGGGGGATGTTCCGGGCGGACAGGGAGCGGCGCCCGGTGGGCCCGGCCGGGGATGGGGTCCGGGCGCGGCGTGACCACCGGCGCGCCCCCACCGCACCGAAAGGGCGCCCAACGGGGTTTCCCGGACCCCGGCCTGCGGCATCAGGATCATGGGCACGACAGAAGGAGGTGCACGCATGGCCTGGTACCCGGGTGCCACCACGTACGAGTTACAGCCCGAGTCGGACGGTCAGCCGGCCATCCGGCCGACCCAGTTCATCATGCACAGCATCGCGGCGCCGTGGACCGCACGGCGTATCTACGAGTACTGGCGGGACAGCTCCAGCCTGGAGTCGCACTTCGGTCTCGGCTACCGGGGAGACCTCGGCCAGTACATCGGCACCGAGACCCGGGCGGACGCCAACTACAAGGCGAACCGGCGTCCGGACGGCACCGGCGCGGTCAGCATCGAGACCGCTTCGAACCTGCAGCACACCGACCCGTGGACCGCCGAGCAGGTCGAGAAGCTGATCGCCCTCGGCTCCTGGCTGCACCACCGGCACGGCATCCCGCTCCGGGTCTGCCGCTCGGCCGCCGACCCCGGCTACGGCTACCACCGTCTGCACGCCGACTGGGCGGTGTCCGGCACCGCGTGCCCGGGCGACGCGCGGGTACGCCAGTTCAAGAACGTCGTCTTCCCCGGAATCGTCGCCCGTGCGACCGGACAGAGCCCGCCCCTGGAGGACCCCGACATGCCGTCCATGCTGAACGAGTCCAACACCGTGGACGTCGCGCTCCGTTCCGGCGTCTGGACGGGCCTGGCCTTCACCGACGCCGTCCTGCACTCCGGGCCCCGGCGCCACTCGACCCTGGTCCATCTGCTGTTCGCCGACAACACCCACAAGGAGGCGCGGATCGAGGGCCGGTTCTATCTCACCGACACCGCCGGCGGAAACCCGTCCGCGTATCTCGCCGTCACCAGGAAGGGGCCAGGCGGCCACCAGTTCCAGTGCGCCGCGGACGTACCCAAGGGCCGGCATCTGCGGTTCGAGGTCCGGGCGACCACCCCGGACGGCTCGTCGGTGCGGCTGCTCCACCGCGTCGTCTCGGGGCCGTACTGGGCCCTGTGATCCCGGGTGGCGGACTCAGCGTGACTCCGCCACCTGCTGCGGGATCACGACGAGGAACGCGTCCGTGTCCAGGTCCATGACCACCTCCGCCGGGACGCCTTCGTCCCGGCGCGCCCGCGCGAACTCCTCGGCCGGCCAACTCCCTCGCGGGCCACCGGCGGGAAACCTCTCCAGCACCGTTCGGCGCACCCCGCACCCCCTTGCTCGTCCCTGATGCCCAACGAAGTCCTGTCCGGATGTGTCACGGCCGGGCCCGCACGACGGGCGCGACACATCCGGAGTGACGTTTCCGTGGCAGGGTGTTGCGGGCAGTCCACAGGGGGCTACGGAGGAGGGGGAACCGTGATCGTCTGGATCAACGGTGCGTTCAGCGCGGGCAAGACGACCACTGCTCGCGAACTGATCGATCTGATCCCGAACAGCACGTTGTACGACCCCGAGGTGACCGGCGGAGCGGTGCGGGCCCTGTTGCCGCAGAAACGACTCGCCGAAGTGACGGACCACCAGGACCTGCCGATCTGGCGCCGGCTGGTCGTGGAGACCGCGGCCGCGCTGCTCGCCGAGGTCGGCGGGGTGCTGGTGGTCCCGATGACCCTGCTGAGGCAGGAGTACCGCGACGAGATCTTCGGCGGTCTCGCCGCGCGCCGGATCCCCGTCCGGCATGTGCTCCTCCGCCCGGACGAAACGATCCTGCGCTCGCGGATCGCCGCCCGTGAGGAGGCGGACACCCCCGGGGAGATCCCGGGGGAGGGCGACGCGTACGACCACATCGAGCGCTACCGCACCGCCCTCGGCTGGCTGAGCGCCGACGCCCACGTCGTCGACAGCTCCGGCCTCACGCCGAGGGAGACCGCGGAGACGGTGGCCGAGGCCGTCCGCTCCGGCGCGGCCGCGGTCAGCGACATCGTGCAGACGGCGGAACCGACGGCCGAGACCCTCGCCGCCGGGGTCCTGCTCTTCGACGAACAGGACCGGGTGCTCCTGGTCGACCCGACCTACAAACCCGGCTGGGAGTTCCCCGGCGGCGTCGTGGAGTCCGGCGAGGCCCCGGCGCGCGCCGGGATCCGGGAGGTCGCCGAGGAGATAGGGATCGAGCTCGACGCCGTGCCCCGGCTGCTCGTCGTCGACTGGGAGCCGCCCCGGCCACCCGGATACGGAGGGCTCCGGCTGCTCTTCGACGGAGGCCGGCTCACCGGCGACGACGCGGCGGCGCGGGTGAGCCTGCCCGGGGCCGAGCTGCGGGGCTGGCGTTTCGCGTCGGAGGAGGAAGCCGCCGGGATGCTGCCCCCGGTCCGCTACGAGCGGCTGCGGTGGGCCCTGCGGGCCCGGGAGCGCGGAACGGTGCTCAACCTGGAGGCCGGTGTACCCGTCGGCTGAGTGCGGTGCGTGAGCGTCCGGTGTGTCGTGCGTGCGGCCTGCGCATGTCCACCGGGCGGTCGCCCCGTGGCGGGCGCGCGCCCGCCACGGGGCCTCGCGGGGCGGGTCGGCGGCGCACCGCTCGGGCCCGGGTGGCGGTTCCCCTCAAGCCCGGCGGGAGCGCGCGTAGTTGACCAGGAAGTGCGCCTCGGCCACGGAGAGCCGCTCCAACTCCTCCGGCGAGACGCTCTCGTTGACGGCGTGGATCTGGGCGTCCGGCTCGCTCAGCCCGATCAGCAGGATCTCCGCCGACGGATAGAGCTCCGCGAGCGTGTTGCACAGCGGGATCGAACCGCCCATGCCGGCGGTCTGCATCTCCTGGCCCGGGTAGGCGACCCGCATGGCGTCGGCCATCGCCGTGTACGCCGGGCTGTGCACATCGGCGAGGAACGGCTGCCCCTGGCCGACCTGCTCGATGCTCACCCGCGCGTTCCACGGCGTGTGCTTCTCGATGTGCGCGAAGAGCAGCTTCGTCGCCTCGGCGGCGTCCTTGCCGGGCGGCACCCGCAGGCTGATCTGCGCGCGGGCGCTCGCCGGCACGGACGGGGTGGCACCGGCGACGGGGGAGCAGTCGATGCCGATCACTGTGACAGCGGGGCGCGCCCAGATGCGGTCGGCGACGGTGCCGTTGCCGATCAGGTCCACGCCGTCGAGGACCTTGGCGTCCGTGCGGAAGTCGGCGTCGGGGTACTGGAGCCCTTCCCAGGTGGTGTCGCCGTCGAGGCCCTCGATCACCGTCGAGCCGTCCTCGGCGCGCAGCGAGTCCAGGACGCGGATCAGCGCCGCCAGGGCGTCGGGGGCGGCGCCGCCGAACTGCCCGGAGTGCAGATTGCCCGCCAGGGTGTCGATCGTGACCCGGACCATCGTCATGCCGCGCAGCGTCGCGGTCACGGTGGGCAGTCCCACCCGGAAGTTACCGGCGTCGCCGATGACGATCGTGTCGGCGGCGAGCAGGTCCGGATGCGCCTCCGCGTACCGCTCGAGGCCGCCGGTGCCCTGCTCCTCGGAGCCCTCGACGATCACCTTGACCGAGACGGGCACCCCGCCGTTCGCCTTGAGGGCGCGCAGCGCGAGCAGATGCATGATGAAGCCGCCCTTGCAGTCGGCGGCGCCGCGCCCGTACCAGCGGCCGTCGCGCTCCGTCAGCTCGAACGGGGGCGAGACCCACGCCGCCTCGTCGAGCTTCGGCTGCACGTCGTAGTGCGCGTACAGCAGCACGGTGGGAGCACCCTCGGGGCCGGGCAGGAGGCCGTACACCGACTGCGAGCCGTCGGGGGTGTCGAGCAGCGCCACGTCCTGGAAGCCCTCGGCGCGCAGCGCGTCCGCAACCCAGTTCGCGGCGGCCTCGCACTCGCTCCTGGGCGCCACGGCCGGGTCCGCCACCGATTCGAACGCCACCAGTTCCGCGAGCTCCGCCTTCGCGCGGGGCATCAGGGACGCGACGGTCTCGGCGATCGGATTCGCGGTCATGGGCACGCTCCTTGTGGGTGCGACGTTGTGTGTCATGCGACGGTACGGCGATCCTCCCACAGCGGGACGCACGGGGGCCGCGCCGTAGGATGCCGTGGAGACCTTGGGCCGAGCGTCGGATCAGGAGCAGAAGCACATCGTGAGCAGCGAGAACGCAGATGCCGTCAACGGGCGGGACGAGCCGGTGTGGGATGTCGTCGTGGTCGGCGCCGGGCCCGCGGGAGCGTCGGCGGCCTACGCGGCCGCGGTGACCGGCCGCCGGGTGCTGCTGCTGGAGAAGGCCGAGCTGCCTCGCTACAAGACCTGCGGCGGCGGGATCATCGGTCCCTCGCGGGACGCGCTGCCGCCGGGTTTCGAACTTCCCCTGAAGGACCGGGTGCACGCGGTCACGTTCTCGATGAACGGCCGACTGGCCCGGACGCGGCGCTCGCGGCGGATGCTGTTCGGGCTCATCAACCGGCCCGAGTTCGACGCGGCTCTGGTGCAGCACGCGGAGAAGGCCGGTGCCGTCCTCCGCACCGGGGTCACGGTCTCCCGGGTCGATCAGCACGGACCCGCCGTGCCCGACCGCCGCACGGTCGCGGTCGTGCTCGCCGACGGGGAGACCGTCCTCGCCCGCGCCGTGGTCGGGGCCGACGGCAGCGCCAGCCGCATAGGAGCCCACGTCGGCGTGAAGACGGACCAGGTGGACCTGGGCCTGGAGGCCGAGATCCCGGTGCCCGCGACGGTCGCGGAGGACTGGGCGGGCCGGGTCCTGATCGACTGGGGCCCCATGCCGGGGAGTTACGGCTGGGTGTTCCCCAAGGGCGACGTGCTCACCGTCGGGGTGATCTCGGCGCGCGGCGAGGGCGCCGCCACCAAGCGCTATCTCGAGGACTTCATCGCCCGGCTGGGGCTGGCCGGGTTCGAGCCGGCCGTCTCGTCCGGGCATCTGACGCGCTGCCGCAGCGACGACTCGCCGCTGTCGCGCGGGCGGGTGCTGGTCTGCGGCGACGCGGCGGGCCTGCTGGAGCCGTGGACCCGGGAGGGCATCTCCTTCGCGCTGCGCTCGGGCAGGCTGGCCGGCGAGTGGGCGGTGCGCGTCGCGGAGGCGAACGACGCCGTCGACGCCCGCCGCCAGGCGCTCAACTACGCCTTCGCCGTCAAGGCCGGGCTCGGCGTGGAGATGGGTGTCGGCCGGCGCATGCTCTCGGTGTTCGAGCGGCGCCCGGGAATCCTGCACGCGGCGATCACGGGTTTCCGCCCCGCCTGGAAGGCGTTCTCCGACATCACGCGCGGGGCCACGACGCTGGCGGGCATCGTGCGTTCGCACGGGATCGCCCGGCGCGCCCTGGAAGCGATGGACCGCACCCGGCCCGCCGCACCGGCAGCGCAGGACCAGTCGGTTGACGGCTCGGTCGGCTCGGGCGGCTCGGTCGGCTCGGACGACGCGAGCGGAGAGGACGGGACGGACGGCGCGCGCGCCACGTCCTGATCACCGCTCGGGTGGTGGACGTCGTGGGGTCCGGTCGGGTACACCCCGATCGGCCGCCCACCGCCGGGCGGCGTGATCCTCCTGCCGCGTTCACGGCCCTTCCGGCCCCCGCCGCGACGCAGCGCCGCCCTACGGGGCACCGCCCGACCGCGCCCACCGCCCGGGCGGAGGCCGTCGCACGGCGGCAGCGACTCCACCGCGGCAGCGACTCTCGGCAAAGGCGACCGCGGCGATCGGGGCCCGAGGGTGCGGGCTGGTCCCGTCCACGGCCTCGCCGCGGCGATCACGTGTTCACCGTGATCAGGACCGTCCGTATGGCGATCACGTGTTCTCGGTGATCAGGAACACCGGATGGTCGGGGGCGGCCGCCAGGATCTCCTCGTCGGTGGACCGGGCGGTCACGCCCTTGAAGTACTGGTTGACCTCCCACCCCCAGCGCTTCAGATAGGCGCGCAGGATCGGGAGCTTCTCGGCGTCGTCCACGACCTCGGTGGCGCTGAACGTACGGATCTTGCGGCCGACGCGGAGCTCCCCGCCGCCCGCCACGCGCATGTTGCGGACCCACTGGGAGTGGCCTCGGGCCGAGACCAGGTACTGCTTGCCGCCGTGGCTGTGCGGGTTCACCGGGATGCGCTGCATTTGCCCGCTCTTGCGCCCCCGCACGGAGAGCTCGGCGGATCCGAGCAGGCTGATCCCGTGCCGTGCCAGCCGCCCGACGAGGTCGTTGAAGCGCCGGGCGACCGGTCCGGCCTTGATGTGGTGCGGAGACGACGACATGATCACGACCTCCATCGACAGGCCTGGGCCCGTCCCCGGGCCCGGAGGAGAGCAGTGCTCTCTCTTGTGAGCAGTGTGCACGCAGGAGGTGGCTCGGTGCAAGAGCGGTGCTCTCGTTGTTGGTCGGTGCTCTGATACGTGGAACACTGCTCCGCATGAACAGCGAGCAGCGCACCGGCCGGTCCGTCGGCCGCTCCGGCCCGGTCGTCCGGGGAGCCAGGGAGCGGGCGCGCGGCGAGATCACCGCGGCCATCAAGGACGAGGCGCGCAGGCAGCTCGCCGCGGACGGCGCCGCCAAGCTCTCCCTGCGCGCGGTCGCCCGGGAACTCGGCATGGTCTCCTCGGCGCTCTACCGCTACTTCCCCAGTCGCGACGACCTGCTCACCGCGCTGATCGTGGACGCGTACGACTCCGTGGGCGCCGCCGCGGAGACGGCTGCCCGTACCGGCGGCGATCCGCTCACCCGCTGGGTCGCCGTGTGTGCCGCGGTTCGGGCCTGGGCCCTCGAGCACCCCCATGAGTACGCGCTGATCTACGGCTCGCCCGTACCCGGCTACGCCGCCCCGCAGACCACCGTCGCACCCGCCTCCCGGGTGGGTCTCGTCCTCGTCGGCATCGCGCGCGAGGCCCGTCGCGGACCGGGCACCGCACCGCCCGGACTCCCCGGCCGGCTGCGCCCCGAGGCGGAGAGGATGGCCGCGGACCTCGCTCCGGAACTGCCGCCGGAGCTCGTCGCCGCGCTGGTCGCGGCATGGGCGCAGCTCTTCGGGCTGATCTCCTTCGAGGTCTTCGGGCAGTTCCACCGGGTCGTGGAGGACAGGGACGCGTTCTTCGCGCACGCCGCGGCCCGGCTCGGCCGGGAGGCGGGGATCGCCCCGTCCGCCGCCGACCGGGACTGACCGCGCCGCCGTTCCCCGGCCGGGCGGCGCGGCCTTCGGCGTACTCCGCCGGGAGTACGCGTGATCACCGCCCACGGCTGACGACCCCGGCGGTGGGCCGGGTCTAGCGTGACGGGTATGGACGAGCAGCGCTCCCGCCCCGACCCGCCGTGGAGACACGGTCCGCCGTGCACGCACGGCGGCGCGCCGTGGCGGCGCCGTGGACCGGGTCCGTGGAGCGGGACGGGACTGCCGTGGCGGTCCAGCCTGGTCCTCGCCGTGATCGTGTCGGTCGCGACGGGTTTCGCGGCCCGGAACCAGCCCGATCGCGAGCCCCTGGACGTGCTCGCCCTGTTGCTGCTGCTCGCCGGGCCCGCGGTCCTGCTGGTCCGCCGCAGGCATCCGGTCGCGGTCCTGTACGCGGTCGTCGTCGTCACCCTGGTCTACCTCGGTGCCGGGTACCCCTACGGGCCGGTCTTCCTCACCGTCGCCGTGGCCGTGTTCTCCGCCGTCGTCACGGGACACCGCCATGCGGCGTGGGGAGCCGTCGGCCTGCTGTGGGCCGGTCATCTCCTCGTCGCGCACCGGCTGTACGCGTATCTGCCGCCCGCCGGTGACCACGCGGCGCCCTGGGGCCAGGAACTGGTGGGAGCCGCCTGGATCGCGGCCGTGCTCGCGTCCGCCGAGGCGGTACGCGTACGCCGGGAGCAGTGGGCCCGCGAACGTGCCGAACGAGAGGCCGCCGAGAAGCGCCGTGCGGACGAGGAGCGGCTGCGCATCGCCCGCGAACTGCACGACGTGCTCGCCCACTCCATCTCCCTCATCAACGTCCAGGCCGGAGTCGGGCTCGCCCTGCTCGACTCCGACCCCGAACAGGCCCGTTCGGCCCTCACCACGATCAAGGCGGCCAGCAAGGAGGCCCTTGGCGAGGTGCGGCAGGTCCTGGACACCCTCCGGGCGCCGGGGGAGGCGCCCCGCGCGCCCGCTCCGGGACTCGGCCGGCTGCCCGAACTCGTCGAGCAGGCCGCCGGAGCAGGGCTCACGGTGGAGGTCGCGACGGAGGGCGGGGAGACCGCCCTGGCGCCAGGCGCCGACCTCGCCGCCTTCCGGATCGTGCAGGAGGCGCTCACGAACGTCGTACGGCACTCCGGCTCCCGCACCGCCCGGGTCCGGATCGCCCACGCGCCCGGCCGTCTCGACCTCACCGTCGACGACGACGGACCCGCCACCGGAGGCGATCACGGGGGAAGCGGCCGGGGGCTCGTCGGCATGCGGGAACGGGCCGCGGCGCTCGGCGGCACGATCGAGGCGGGCCCGCGCGGGGACGGAGGCTTCCGCGTGCACGCCCGACTGCCCGTCGAGCCGAAGGAGACATCGTGATCCGGGTACTGCTCGCCGACGACCAGGCGCTCGTACGCGCCGGCTTCCGGGCGCTGCTCGACGCCCAGCCGGACATCGAGGTCGCCGGGGAGGCGGCGGACGGCGAGGAGGCCCTCACCGGCGTCGCCCGACTCCGGCCCGACGTGGTCCTGATGGACATCCGCATGCCCCGGCTCGACGGACTCGCGGCCACCCGGCGGATCACCGGGGACACCGCGCTCGACGGGGTGAAGGTGGTCATGCTGACCACCTTCGAACTGGACGAGTACGTCTTCGAGGCGATCCGGTCCGGCGCCTCCGGCTTCCTCGTGAAGGACACCGAGCCCGAGGAACTCCTGCGCGCCGTGAGGGCCGTGGTGGAAGGCGACGCGCTGCTGTCGCCGGGTGTCACGCGCCGGCTCATCGCCGAGTTCGCCGCCCGTTCCAAGGAGCCCGCCGCGGCCGGGGCCCTCGCGGACCTCACCGAGCGGGAGCGGGAGGTGATGGCCCTCGTCGGCATCGGGTTGTCCAACGAGGAGATCGCCCGCCGCCTCGTGGTCAGCCCCCTCACGGCCAAGACGCACGTCAGCCGGACGATGGTGAAGCTCGGCGCCCGGGACCGCGCCCAACTCGTCGTCCTCGCCTACGAGTCGGGGCTCGTTCGGCCGGGCTGGCTGGGCTGACCCGGCAGACCGCGCCGGGCCGTCTCGCGCGAGAACCGCCGCAGCACCGTGACCACCCGAAGCGGGAAGACCAGCGCCGCCGCTGCCACGGCGGCGAGGAGGAGCCCGCGCTCGACGGCGTACGGCATGGCGAACATCAGCTTCGGTCCCGCGATCGCCCCGAACACCACCGCCGCCGCGAAGGCCGCGCTGAACAGCTCGTAACCGATCTCGACGGTCATCTCGTCCCGCTGTGCCTGTGTACGTGCCCCCATGCGGAGAGTGTCACAGGGCGGCGGCGAGCGGGCAATCCCCCGCCCCCGCCGCCCCGGTGGGTCGCCCCGCCCGTGTCAGGACGGGGACCGCCGTGTCAGTCGCGGGCGCCGACCGGCTCGGTCGCGGGCGCGGCCGTCGCGTCCTGGGTGGCCGGGCCCTCGCCCGACCGCGCGACCACGACGGAACCCCGCGGAGTCCCCCGGCCGCGCAGCCCGGTGACGGTGACGAGCAGGCCCGCCGCCGCGATCACCGTGACCACCACCAGGCCCGGCCGGAAGCTGTCCAGCACCTCCTGCGGACCGCCGTCCGCCGCGCCGCCGGCGGTGATCACCGCGGTGACGACGGCGAGGAAGACCGCTCCGCCGACCTGGATCGAGGTGTTCAGCAGCCCGGAGACCATGCCCTGCTCGTGGTCCTCCACGCCGTTGGTGGCCTGGATGTTGAGCGAGGGGAAGACCAGGGCGCAGGCCGCACCCAGCAGCAGCATCGAGGGGAGGACGACTGCGGCGTAGCGCGGTACGAGGTCGATCCGGAGGAACAGCGCATAGCCGATCACCAGCAGCGCGAACCCGGTCGCGATCACCCGGGGGGTGCCGAAGCGGTCCACGAGTCCGCCGATCCTCGTGGAGGAGAGCGCCACCAGCGCACCGGCGGGGAGGAAGGCCAGAGCCGTCTGCAGCGCCGACCAGCCGAGCAGGGACTGCATGTACTGGGTGACGAGGAACTGGAAGCCGACGTACGACCCGAAGAAGAAGGCGGCGCCCAGATTGGCCCGGATCTGGCTGCCCGAACGCAGCACACCCAGCCGGATCAGTGGATGGGAGCTGCGCCGTTCGATCCTGACGAAGAGGGCGAGCAGCGCCGCGGCGGCCAGGAAGGACAGCAGCGTCCGGGCCGTGGTCCAGCCCGCCTCGGGTGCCTGGACGACGGTGAAGACCAGCAGCAGCATCGCGGCGGTCCCGGTGACGGCGCCCGGGACGTCGTAGCCCTTGCCGGAGTCCTCACGGCGGCTGTGCGGGATGAGCCTGATGCCCGCGAGCAGGGCGAGCAGGGCGATCGGCGCGGGCAGCAGCATCGTCAGCCGCCAGCTGACCTCGGTGAGCAGACCGGACAGCACCAGTCCCATCGAGAAGCCGGTGGCGGCGCAGGTGGTGTAGATCGCGAGGGCCCGGTTGCGCTGCGGGCCCTCCTTGAAGGTCGTGGTGATGATGGACAGTCCGGCGGGTGCGGTGAACGCGGCGCTCAGGCCCTTGACGAAGCGGCTGGCGATGAGCAGCGGCCCGGAGTCCACCAGCCCGCCGAGCAGCGAGGCGAGCGCGAACACGGCGAGTGCGATCAGGAAGACCCGGCGCCTGCCCAGCAGATCGGCCGCGCGGCCGCCGAGCAGCAGGAGCCCGCCGTATCCGAGGATGTAGCCGCTGACGATCCATTGGAGCGTCGCGGTGGACAGGCCCAGGTCGGTGGCGATGGAAGGCAGGGCGACACCCACCATCGAGACGTCGAGAGCGTCCAGGAACATCGCGGCGCAGAGCACGAGGAGGGTGCCCCACAGCCGCGGGGTCCAGCGCTCCGGTGAGGTGGGGACGTCGGTCGGAGAGGTCATGGGACGCGACACTACATGCACATGCATTGAATGCAAGTGCATTTAATTCCTATGCAACAAAGTGGGCGACTTCTGCTAACGTGCGGTCATGGCCGCGGAGAAGTCCGAGCGTGCGCTCGTGAACGAATGGCGTGACGTGCTCGCGCTGCATGCGCGGACGATGTGCGAGCTCGACCGCGAGTTCCACCGGCACGGACTGGGCGCCAGTGACTTCGAGGTCCTGGACGTGCTCGCCGAAGGGACCGCCGAGGACGGCGGCTGTTCGTACCGGGTGCAGGAGCTCGCCTCCCGCGTGCATCTGAGCCAGAGCGCCCTCTCCCGGCTGGTCGCCCGGCTGGAGAAGGACGGCCTGGTGTCCCGCGGCATGTGCAGTGAGGACCGGCGCGGAGTACGGGTGGTGCTCACGGACAAGGGACGCGAGCGCCACGCGGAGGTGCAGCCGCTTCAGCGGGCGGTGCTGTCCCGGATGCTGACGGACCGCCAGTCCCCTTGAGTGCCGGGCCCGCAGGGCCGGTGGCCGCCCCGGGCCGAGCCCGCCGCACGGCGCGGCGCCGACGGCCCGATCCGCGATGCGGGCAGGAATCCGGCCCGACGCGAGAAGCCGGGGAGGGCTCCGGCCCGATGCGAGAACCCGGGGAGGACTCCGGCCCGGCCGGTCCTCGGCGGCGCGGACCGGGAGCACTCAGGCCCAGGTGATCGCGGACTTCTCCCGCCACAGCCGGGCGAGGCCCCCGTCGCCGTCCAGACTCACGTCGGTGACCGGAAGCCGGTTCCACAGCACGAGGTGGAGGCGGCCTGCCGGACCGCTCAGCTCGCAGTCCGCGGATCCTTCCGACGCGCGATCGGTGCGCGGCGGTTCGGCCGACAGCCGTACGGTCCAGACGTCGCCGGTGTCGGTCGTCCGCACGCGCAGGACCTTCGGTACGTCGGTCCTCATCCGGCTTCCCCGACGACCGTGGAACGCACACAGCAGCTCGTCGATGCCGTCGGCGGCGGCCCGCGCCGCTACGGGACCCGGCTCGCCGAGCGCCGACTCGGCGTCCACGCGGTGCACGGCCGTCTCGTGGGCCTGGCGGCGTGCCCAGAAGGCCAGAGGCGAGGGCGCCGGTAGAAAGGTCCAGCAGGCGAGGTCGGCCGGGGCCTCGGCGAGCGCCGCCACGAGCAGATCGTGTCCCTCCCGGAACCACTCCAGGAGCTCCGTCCCGTCCAGGTCCGGCTCACCGGCGGCCGGGTGGTGGTCCGCGTACCGCTCGGTCACGAAGGCCGCCGCCCAGCGGTGCACCATGCCGGTGTGCCGCAGCAGGTCCCCGATCCGCCACCCGGGGCAGGTCGGTACGGCCGCGTCCGGCCCCGCGGCCTCGGCGGCAGCGGCCAGCAACCGGCCCTCTGTGCTCAGGTGCTCGATCAGCTCGGCCGTCTCCATGGTGGGCATTCTGCCGGAGGCACGGCGGCGGCGGGCGGTCCGGCCGGAAAGTGCCCGGGCCGGGGGCGGCCGAAGGTGCCCGTCAGACGCCGTGCGGACGTGCCGCGTGCCGCTCGGCCCGCAGCAGCCGTACGAACAGACCGAGTGCGATTGCCTGGACGAGCACCGACACCACCAGCGAGGGGTAGAGGAACCAGGCGGAGCCGGCGACCCCGTCGCCCAGCAGCGAGCCGGCGATCAGAAAGAGGAAGACGGCCGGCGCGGCGAGGAGGAACAGCCAGACGCCGGCGAGCGAGGCGTCCTCGTGGTGCACGAACAGGGTGTCCACGGCGACGAAGACGGCCGTGGCGACGACGACGCCGAGGTACGCGAGGGAAGCGGGACTGGCGACGGCCGTCCGGACGAGGCCCGGCAGGCGCCGGGCGTTGCTGAACCGGAGTGTCATGGCGGATGCCCCCTGATGTCGATGCGTCCATGGTGCGCACGGTGAGCGGCGCTGTGCCTGAGTACGGGTACTCAGGGAGCCGGTACTCATTCAGGGGCCGGTACTCGGCTGCCGGCGCGGCGCGTTGTGCCGGTGGTGGGACGAGCCGGTGGTGGGACGACGGGGGCGGGGGAGGCGGTGTGAGGGGAGGTTCGGCGGTTCGGGCGCGGTCCGTCGTCCGGGGCCGTGTCGGTGCCTGCGTGCCGGTGCCGGTGCCGGGCGTCGCGGCGCGGGGAGCGGCCGGGGCGGCGTCAGCGTCGGCGGGGCGTGGCGGCGCAGCGAACGCAGGTGGTCGCTGCCGGGCGCACTTCCAGCCGCTCCGGGGGGATCGGCTCGCCGCATGTCTCGCAGCGCCCGTAGCCGCCCCGTTCCAGCCGGTCCAGCGCCAGATCGAGATCGGCCAGGTGCTCGCGCGCCTGGGCCAGCAGCGCGGCGACATGAGCGCGCTCGAAGGCGGTGCTCGATCCTTCGGGGTCGTGTTCGTCGTCGACGGCCACCAGGGCGTTCGCCTCGACGATTCCCTCGTACTCCCGGTTCAGGGCGTCGATCCGCTCGCGCGTCCCCGCACGGTCGGCAGCGAGCCGCTCGCGGGCGGCCCTCCGCTCGGCCGAGAGGTCCGGCTCATCGGGGGAGAGATCGGTCATCCTGTTGCCAACGCCCGTACGTCGCGTCCCATTCCGGACCGTTCGGCGGTACGGCCGCCGCGCCCGTCGCCCGTGCCCGGGCAAGGCATGGCGACGACGGCCCCGCCGCTCCCGTTCCCGCTCCCGGGCCGGCAGGGCGCGGGACGCACTGTCCCGTTGTCCGCGTGGCGGGCGTGGGGGCGGGCCCCGTGGCTTGGCGCGGCCCCACGGGCGCGGCCCGCGCTGCGGCCGTCGTCAGCGGCGCACGGTCCGGCACGGCTCGGCGGATGCCGGCTCGGACGCAGGCCGCCGGCTCTCGGCCCGTGCCGAGTCCTGCACGGCCGGCGTCCGGCGTGCCGCAAAGCCGATCACCGCGGCCACGGCGGCGAGCACGGCCACCGTCGTCAGCGCCACCGGCAGCGAGAACCAGTCGGCGAGGAAGCCGATGGCGGGGGGCCCGAGCAGCATGCCGCCGTAGCCCAGCGTGGAGGCGGTGGCCACACCGCTGGGCCCGGCGAGCGCGCCCGCACGTGCCACCGCGACGGGGAAGATGTTCGCCAGCCCGAGTCCGGTCACGGCGAAGCCCAGCAGGGCCAGCCAGACCGTCGGAGCCAGCGAGCCGAGCAGCATGCCGACCGCGGCGGTCAGCCCGCCCGCGACCAGTGTCCGGGTCTGCCCGAGCCGTTCCAGCAGCGTGGTGCCGGACAGCCGGCCCGCGGTCATCGCCAGCGCGAACAGCGAGTATCCGGCGGCCGCCACGCCCGCGTGCGCCCCGAGGTCCTGCTCCAGATGGAGCGCTCCCCAGTCGGCGAGGGCACCTTCGCCGTACGCGGTGCACAGGGCGATGACGCCGAAGACCACGACGAGCCGCCGCGTACGTCCGGAGAGCTGGGCCCGGTCGTCCCCGCGTGCGCCGGAGGACGGGGCCGGGCCGGTGCCCTCGTGGGCGGTGGGGGAGGGGTGCCGCAGCAGGACCGGACCGGCCACGGCGGTGACGACGAGCCCGGTCACCGTGAGGACCAGCAGATGGGAGGCGGGGGAGAGGCCCGCGGCCACCAGCCCGCCGAGACCGGCGCCGATCATGCCGCCGAGGCTGAAGGCCGCGTGGAAGCTGGGCATGACGGGCCGTCGCAGAACGGCGACGAGGTCCACGGCGGCGCTGTTCATGGCCACGTTGATCCCGCCGTAGGCGGCGCCGAACACCAGCAGCACCAGCCCCAGGGTGAGGGCGGAGTGCGTCTGCGCCGGCAGCGCGATGCTGAGGGAGAGCAGGACCGCGGCCGCGACGGTCAGCGGATGGCTTCCGAAACGCGCGCACAGGCGTCCCGTGAGCGTCATCGTCACCACGGCCCCGGCGGACACGCCGAGCAGGGCGAGGCCCAGATCGCTCGCCGAGGCGCCGGTCTGCTCCTTGATGGCGGGGATGCGGACGACCCAGCCCGCGAAGAGGAACCCGTCCAGGGCGAAGAAGACGGTGAGGGCGATCCGGAGCCGGGAGAGGGAGAGAGCGAGGGGCGAGGAGGGTTTGTTTAGTAGCGGCACAAAGTCAGGATAGGGGCGGCCGCCGCTCCCGCACAACCGAGCCGACCGGCCCGGCGCGCGGCCGGGGAGGAGGCCGGGAACGAGACTGGGGAAGTGACCGCCGGCGCTCCCGGGTGAACCGCGCACCCGACGAGGGCGGGGCCGACCGAGACGACGGGCCGAGGCCCGGCCGAACGGAGACGGTGTCCGGCCGGACGGGAGGGGAACGGAGACGGGGTCCGGCCGGACGGGAGGGGAACGGAGACGGTGTCCGCCCGCACCGGCAGAGAGCCCCGACGCCGCTCCCGCGCCCCGGGCGAGTGCCCCGCCGAAGTGTCCCCCGGCCTGCGGGATCATGGGAGACTGCGCCCATGAACGGCAAGGTGACGAGCACCCGGACGCGGCTGGAGAGAGGTCGCAGCGCCCTCGGCCCCGCACTGGAACTGGTCCACACGGGTCGCGCGCCCACCCGGGCCGTGCTGACCTCCGAGCTGGGCGTCACCAGGGCCACGGCCGGCGCGGTCGCCGCCGAACTGGAGGCGCTCGGCCTCATCCGGGTGGACTCCCGGCCCGGGGCGGCCGCCGGTTCCCAGGGGCGCCCCTCCCACCGTCTCGCCGTGGACGAGAAGGGCCCCGTCGCTCTCGCCGCCCAGGTGCACGCGGACGGGTTCCGGGCCGCGCTGGTGGGACTCGGGGGCACGATCGTCGCCACCGCGCCCGGCTGCGTCACGGTCTCCGCCGATCCGGCGCAGGTGCTCGGCGAGGTCGTGCACGCGGGCGCGGAACTGCTGAAGGAGTCCGGCCGCCACTGCGTCGGCGCCGGGCTCGCCGTCCCCTCCGCCGTCGCCGAGCCCGAGGGCACCGCCCTCAATCCGCTGCACCTCGCCTGGCCGGCGGGCGTTCCGGTGCGTGACATCTTCGCCGACTGCGTGCGGGCGGCCGGTGTCACGGGGCCCGCCTTCACCGGCAACGACGTCAACCTCGCCGCCCTCGCCGAGCACCGGCACGGTGCCGGCCGCGGAGCACAGCACCTCCTCTGTGTCGCCACCGGCCACCGCGGCGTCGGCGGCGCGCTCGTCCTCGACGGCAGACTGCACACCGGCAGCTCCGGCCTCGCCCTGGAGGTGGGCCACCTCACCGTCAACCCCGAGGGGCGTGCCTGCCATTGCGGCAGCCGAGGCTGCCTCGACGTGGAGGCCGACCCCCTCGCGTTCCTCACGGCGGCCGGCCGTGCCCCCGGCCCCGAGGTCTCCCTGCTCCAGCAGTCCAGGGACCTGCTGCGCACGGAGTACGGCGACCCGACGGTACGGGCGGCGGCCGAGGAGATCGTCGACCGGCTGGGCCTCGGACTCGCGGGGCTCGTCAACATCCTCAATCCGGACCGCATCATCCTCGGCGGTCTCCACCGTGAACTGCTCGACGCCGATCCCGAGCGGTTGCGAGCAGTGGTCGCCGACCGCAGCCTCTGGGGCCGCAGCGGCAGTGTGCCGATCCTGCCCTGCACCCTCGACCACAACAGCCTGGTGGGCGCCGCCGAACTGGCCTGGCAGCCGGTGCTGGACGATCCGCTGACCGTGCTGGCGCAGCGCGTTCCGTGAGCGCCCGCGACGAACGGCCCGTGCGGCCTGCGCTGCGCGCGCCAGTGAGTGCGACCGGGAGCACAGTGAGTGCGACCGGGAGCAGCGGGACCACCTGAGCGACCGGAGCGACAGGAACCAGGGGATTCGGCGGGAGCGGGGAGCACCGCGGACGACCGGAGTGGGCGGGACGGCGGCAGCGCGCCGCCGGGACTCCGCTCGAGTGCCGACGGGGGCACCGGCCGACGCCCTGCCGGTGCGCGGCAATTCGGATGCGCGCGCGTGCCGCTCACCGTACCGTCCCCGGCATGGCCGACACCGATCTCCCGCCCCGCCTGACCCGCCTGACCTTCCACGGGCCGCTGTCCGAGGAGCGCGCCGCCCGGCTCGTCGCGCGTCTCGCCCGCCGCGAGCCGGCCACCGTCCTCGACATCGGCTGCGGCTGGGGCGAGTTGATGCTGCGACTGCTGGAGGCAGCGCCCGACGCCAAGGGCGTGGGCATCGACCTGAACGGGGACGACCTCTCCCGCGGTCGCCGCAACGCGGCCACGCGCGGGCTCCTCGCACGCGTCGAGTTCCTCGAGGAGTCGGCGACCGGCACTCCGCACGGACCGGCCGACGTCGTCCTGTGCGTGGGCTCCGGCCAGGCCCTGCTCGGCCCGGACGGCGGTGACGCGGACGGGACCGGCCCGGTCACCGGCGGCGAGACCGGCGCCTCGGGGGCGCTCCGGGCGACCACCGCGGCGCTCCGGGCGCTCCGTTCACTGGTCACCCCGGGCGGGCGCGTGCTGTTCGGCGAGGGCTTCTGGCAGCGCACCCCCGCGCCGGAGGAACTGGCCGCGATGTGGCCCGGTGCCCGCGCCGACGACCACCTGCTGCTGGCCGACGTCGCAGAGGCCGCCGTCGCCGCCGGATTCCGTATCGAGGCGATCGAGACCGCCGGTGAAACGGAGTGGGAGGACTTCGAGTCGGGCTACCTCGCCGACCTGGAGGAATGGCTCACCACCCACCCGGGGCACCCCCTCGCCGAGGGCACCCGCGAGCGGGTGGACCGTCACCGGGCGAGCTGGCTCCGCGGATACCGGGGGGTGCTTGGCCTCGCGTACCTCACGCTGATCCCGGCGGTCTGACCTTCGGGCCGATTGCGTTCGCCCGGCGCTCCGGCCTTCGGGCCCCCGGCCCTGGCGCTGCGGCCTTCGGGCCCCCGGCCCCGGTGGCCCGGCCTTCGGGCCGATCCCGGTCGCCCGGTCCCCCAACCGGTTCCCGGTGGCCCGGCGCCCACGCCGCCCCCGGTCGCCGGCCCCGGCCACCCCACCACCCTCCGGCTCCGAGACCACCTCCGGCTCCGAGACCACCTCCGGCTCCGAGCCCTCCCCGGTTCCCGCGACTGGTCGGCGTCCGCGGACCGACGCGCCGCACGGAACCGGGGGCAGCCGGGCCGCGGTCGTGCCCGGACCGCGGCTGGGCCCCGGGCCGCGGTCGTGCCCAGGCCACCGGCTCGCCCGCCGTACCCCGGTACTCCGCACCCCCCCGTACTCCCGCGTCCGTACTCCCCGAGCCGTACGCACAGTGCCGCCGCCCGTACGACGACCCGCACGCCCTCCCGGAGTGACCCTCGATGCGCAGAGGACATCACCACCGGAACACGAGGAGCTGACCGCAATGAACTCGCTCGCACACGTCGGGCCCGCCCCGTGGATCCTGTTCTTCCCGCTCGTCTGGGCGGCGGTGATCCTCGGCGGCATCACGCTGCTGAGGCGCGCCGGCCTGCGAGGTCGTCCCGGGCCGTGGCAGCACGCGCACGCCGCGCACCCCTCGCGACCCTCGTACGGCGAGCGCTCACCGATCGCGGTGCTCGGGCGGCGGTTGGTTGCGTCCTGGGAAGTGGTGTACGGGTTCGACCTGATCCGGGGGTTTGCTCCGGCATCGGGATGGCGCCCGCATAGACGAACGGCCACCGGCTGATCTTCGAAGTGTCGAAGCCTCGAAGGAGATCAGCACGATGACCGCACCAGACAGTCTGCCCCTGCACGCCCTCGCCGAGGACAACCTCGCCTCGGCGAGTCCCGATCTGCTGCGCGCGATGGTGAAGACGTTCGCCGATGCGCTCATGTCGGCGGAGGCCGACGCCCTCTGCAACGCGGAGTACGGGCAGGTCAGCGAGGAACGCGTCAACCATCGCAACGGCTATCGCCCGCGCGAGTGGGACACCCGCGCCGGGACCGTCGAGCTCGCCGTCCCCAAGCTGCGGCAGGGCAGTTACTTCCCGCACTGGCTGCTCGAACGCCGTCGCCGGGCCGAACAGGCCCTGATCTCGGTGGTCGCCACCGCCTACCTGCTCGGCGTCTCCACCCGCCGGGTCGAGAAGCTCGCCGAGTCCCTCGGTGTCACCCAGCTGTCGAAGTCCCAGGTCAGCGCGATGGCCAAGCACTTGGACGAACAGGTCGCCGCCTTCCGCAACCGGCCCCTGGACGCCGGGCCGTATGCGTTCGTCTGGGTCGACGCACTGACCCAGAAGGTCCGGGAAGGC